>JAAETI010000163.1 GCA_024228555.1 bacterium
CGCTGCTCGCCGCATCCAGAGGCACCAGATCATTCTTCGGAATACGGCTGCCGGCCCGCGCCTTCCTGGCGTGGTCGATGAGCACCCGCCGCATCGCGGTCGCTGCCGAACCGAAGAAATGGCGGCGATTCTCCCAGCTGATGTCCTGACCTCCGAAGAGGCGTAGAAACGCTTCGTGCACCACGTCGGTAGCGACCAGGGTCAGGTCCGGAGACTCCAGCCCGATCATCGACTGGGCGGTCCGCCGAAGCTCCCGATAGACCGAAACCACGAGGTCCTCCAACGCTTCGGCGCTGCCGCTCCGGGCTTTCTCGAGCAGCTCTGTGACCTCGTGGCTCGTGGAGCCGCGAGGGTCCTCTGAAGTGTCGGTTCGGGCAGTCATGGCGATGTGCGACCGAATCGCAGGATTCTCCCTCCAGGAATCGGGTATCAGGACTACGCAAGCCGCGGTTTAAACTCCCTGCTTCAATTCCTACTGAGGATGGCACCGCCAATCCAACGCCAGAATTCAGCTCGACCAGCGTCGATTATACCAGATAGACCAGATAGGCGATTTTACCAGATAGGAGAGGGACTGCGACGACCCGGGCCGTCAAGATCAGCTGCGGTGCGAAAGAAAGGGAGGATGCCTCATGATCCTGAATCGTCCGAAACGAGCAACGCCAGCCGTGCCAGCGTGAAGCAGAACGTCGAGCCTTCCCCGAGCCCTGCCGACTCGACCCAGATCCGGCCGCCGTGGACCTCGACGATCCGCTTGACCAGCGCCAGGCCGATGCCGGTGCCCGCCGACGCCTCCGGCTCGAGGCGCTCGAACAGACCGAACACCTCCCCCACCTCGATCCGCGGCAACCGCTGATCTCCAAGGTACTTGACCGCGTTGGCCAGCACTTTCCGGCCGGGTGGCGAAAGCGAGGGTAAGAAGCTGGTGCCGGAGTCGGTGTTCTCAGGCTTCCTCGCCCTGGGCTTCAACCTCCTGGGCTGCTGTCGGGGCTGCTTGCTTCCGACGGTTTCGCGTAAGCTATTTCGGGCGGCGGAACTCTTCGAGACCATGGCTCATCACCTTGGGGTAGTCTTTGTCTACGAGGACGCAGTACCGGCGCCGCCGGGAAACCGAAACCCACTACACAGGAGACCAAACCGTGCGAGAGTCGAACTCAACGAGCGGAGCTCGTGGCTTCCGGAGCCCGGACGCCCCATGAGAACGCTTCTCCTTGTCCCTTTCTTGTTGCTCTTCGCCACGCCGCTGTGGGCGCAGGCGGGTCCGGAGCAACCACCCGACACCACGCAGCTCGAAGCC
>JAAETI010000164.1 GCA_024228555.1 bacterium
GGGCACGGATGTGCTCATGAGACTCCGTGACGACATGGCGATTGATTGCTTCGTATTGACCGCGGCCCGGGACGTGGCGACGGTGAAGCGATGCCTCGACCTGGGGGCGCTGCACTATCTCATCAAGCCGTTCACCAAGGACGAGCTGACTGATCGGTTGGTCGAGTACGGGCACTGGAGGGAATCGCTGCGAGCTGATCAGGAGCTCAACCAACCCGATATCGATCAGATCTTCAATGGGCGCGGCAGACCACAGGCTGCCCTACCGAAGGGCTTGTCGAGCGAGACGATGGAGCTGGTGATCTCGGCGCTGGCGGGGGCAGAGGATCCGCTCGGAGCGGAGGATGTGGCCCAGCTGACTGGTATCAGCCGAGTCAGCGTCCGCCGCTATCTTCGCCATCTCGCTGATTCGGGGCAAGCAGTCCTCGTCCAGGACTATGGGACTCCGGGTCGGCCTCGTCATCGGTTCCAGCTGGTGTCGTAGCCGCCGCCGACCGGCCGAAGAAATGCCCTGGGTACGTTCAGATCTCGGCCCCAGCATCGGCGAACTCGTCCTTCACATTCGTCCCTCTGGCCCGGCTCAGGATCTGGGGAAGGAACAGGACAACGATGCTGGCGA
>JAAETI010000165.1 GCA_024228555.1 bacterium
TCCTTGCGCACCGTCTCGATGATGCGGCGGATCGAGCGATCCGGCTCGGCCTCTTTGACCTGTAGCAGGCGCTCGACCAACGCGGGGGCCAGGGCACGCGGGTGGCCGGCATCGATGCGCTGTTTTGGCTTGAGCGCGTCGAAACCGCCGCTGCGGTAATCACGCAGCCAATCACGCAAGGTGGACTCGGCCACTCGCGTACGCAATGAACCGGGGATCTGGTGATCGGCGGCGACGATGCGTTCGATCGTCTGTTGACGCGCTCGGGCGGTGAGCTCTTCGGGCAACAGCTGAGCAATCAAGCGGTGGCGGAACAGCGCTACGCGTTCATTGAGGTCGTGTGGGTCGTCATTCATGGGCTCTCTCCGGTTGAACCGGTCGGTGACCGGCATCACACGGGAGCTTCCAGGATGGCAGCGGGTGGGTCAGGCCCCATTCGGTGTTGGTGCCGCCGTACGGTACCGTCCAGAACACTTCGGTGCGGATCAAAGCCGAACGGGGTGGGCAGTTGCGGTAGATAACGGGCGACCAAGGTGCGCAGAGGTATCAGGACCGATCCGCCACTCAGTACGGCGGCAAACCCCATCAGCGTCGGTGCCACGGCCTCGAAACATTCCGGCTCCAGCCCGCGGACCGCAGCCAGCGCGCCGTGGACCGCCCGGCACAGTCGATCCAGGTAGCGCAAAGCACCCGGCAGTTCGATCTCGGTGCGCAACTGCCCGGCGGCCGCCATGCGGGATGGTGCCTGCTCGACGGCCAGCACCATTGCCTCCAGGTCGGCCAGCGTGCCGGAATAGTGCGACGCCAGGCAGTCCGGCAACGCACTGACGGTGCGCCGGGCCCGGGGACAATACCAGCGAGCAATCAAAGTGCCGGGCGGACGAACCCGTTCGTAGGTGCCGTGGCGGCAGAAACCGCAACCGCCCTCTGGATGCCACGGGCAAGCGGTGAGGGTTGCAAATCGCCACAACTTATCGGCAACATAGACCTCGCTGGTGGTTGGCGTCGCCAAACGCACTTGCACACCAGCCACGGCCCGCGCGGGGACTACCGCGGCGGGCCATCTCCTCCTTGTTATTCTTACCCAACGTTCAGTCTGAGCGATCCCGCCCCGCCCGCCAAGTCGATGGTGTCCTCGGTCCACGGGAATGCGTCGGTAGATGTGCCGAATTCTGCCGGTCTTGCATCAAATTCGGAACGAGAGAATCCGAGACGTATTGCACCGCGGTTTACGGATTAAAGTGCGATACAACACCTGCCGTCGCTGAAGCCCACTGAGCAGTCAGTTAAGCTGACACTCAAGGGGACGCCTTCTGAACAAGCTGAACAGATCCTGGCAGCAATGGCAGGCAGCAAACTGACCATTGACAAGGCAGGCTCGATCTTCGCGGCTATGGCCAGCCAGGCCAAGATTGCAGAGACCGACGAATTGGAGAAGCGGATAGTCGCACTGGAGATGAAGGGTGTATAGCCTGAAAAGAAGAGTGGCGAAACTCGAGTGTTGTATCCCACGCTAATCCGTGAAGCCGTTCCCGGGTAATTTCGTACCGGACGAGA
>JAAETI010000166.1 GCA_024228555.1 bacterium
ATCACGTTAGGTGGCGACTCCACGATGATCGCCAGGGATCGCCTGGCCACCATCGCCTTTGCCGGTGACGGCGTCTGGGGCGGCAGCGTTGGCTTCGGTACGTCCTGGGCCTGGAACCACGTGGACCGGCGGGTGCATGCCACCATCACCGATTCCACCATCACCCAGTCGGCCGGCACGCTGAGCGTTGATGCGGTTGTGTGGGACATCACCAAGGACAATGGCCGCACGCTCTTGCCCAGCGCCTATGCGGTGGCGGTCACACTCGGCCTTGGTGAAGATGGCAAGACGAACGTCGAATTGACCGGGACGGTGGCGGTGAATCAGTTCAATACGGGGACAACCGCTCCGGCCGTCGAGGCGTCGATGAACGGCGCCACCTATCAGCAGCCGACTGGGGGCGCTAGTGACGTGACCGGCCTCTCCCTCTCGGCCACGGACAACACCAACCTGCTGGCCCTGGCCGGCGCGGTCGATGCCGATGCCGATCTGACGGTGGGCGTGGCGGTGGCGGAGAATGAGCTGGAGAGTGCGGCCGCGGCCTCCATCGAGAGTTCATCCATCGACGTGAACAGTGGCGATGTCGAGGTGCTGGCGCTCATCAATCCGGAGTTGAATGCGTTCGCACTGGGCCTGAGTGTCATTGGTAACGAAGGGGTAGCCTTGGCCGGCTCCGGTGCCTCCAATATCGCTCCCCTGAGCGCCGATGCTCATGTCAAGGGCTTGGTCGACACGGTTGGCAAGACCGACACGTCGATCACTGGGGCCGGGGATATTACCATCCAGGCGGAGATTGCCTACACGGATATCGCC
>JAAETI010000167.1 GCA_024228555.1 bacterium
AAGGAGATGGAGTTATAGATCAGGAACATGCCCACCACCAGGGCCAACAGGCTCATGGCGGTGAGGTTGAGGGCAAAGGCCCGGGTCATCTCACGCATGGCCAGTGTGCGTGTGCCGGCCGCCACCAGGCGGGTTCCAGTGGGCAGCATAGAGTGTATGGCGTCGATTTCTGCCTGTTGGGAGCGGATCAGATCGATGCGGCTCAGCTTGCCCTCACGCTGCAGCAGCTCCTGGGCGCTGGCAATATCCGTAACCAGCAGGTCACGGAACAGTGCGGCCTGGGATGGTGGAGGGGTGAAACTGCCGATCATCAGGGCGGATCGCCGCACCCCTCCAACCATAAGTTCCACGGGATCATCGATCGACAGGTGCAACAGATCCGTCAGCTCCCGACCCATCACTATGGCTCCGGGTCTGGTCAGTAGCTGGCGGATAAGCTGGCTGCGGTGGTCACTGCCGGTGTAGTTGAGGAAGTTGCGAAACTGATGCTCGGCAAACGGATCAATGCCGATGAGTTGCAGGGTGCGCTTGCCCAGGGTTACGTGGCCTGCGAGCAGAGGGGCGCTGTTGGCGATGCCGTGTTCGCGCCGCAGCTGCACGTAGAGTTTATCGGCAACACCGGCCGGACCGCCGATGATATGGTGGCTGGCCCTGCCGGTGATGGTCTGGGCGGATAGGTCAAAGGCGCGCCTGGCGCTCTGACTGGAAAGATCCACTGCCACCACCACCGCGACCCCGATGGCGATACCGAATACGGCGAGTATCAGCTGCCAGGGGTGGCGTTGCAGATGTCGAAGATTGGCGCGCCACAGGGTGGTCTTCACCAGAGTAACCTCGCGCTCTCCGCACTCAACCTGCCGTCGATCAGGCTTAGGGTGCGGTCGGCCCTGGAGGCGACGGCCTGGCTGTGGGTCACCATAAGCAGGGTGGTGTGCTCCTCCCGGACCAGTGACTCAAGCAGATTTAGGATCTGTTGCCCGCTTTCCGCATCCAGG
>JAAETI010000168.1 GCA_024228555.1 bacterium
GCTACGGCTGCCCACCAGGGTTCCTGCACCCGGTACCATTGGTCGTTGGTGATATAGGTGCGCTCCATCTCTTTGGCCATTTCAGCCAGACTATCCGGTATATCGCTGTCATCAACCGGCAGGGGCATTCGCAGTTTCCAGAGCTGACCGCCCTCCAGCAGGGCGAACGCCTGTCCCTTCGGCAGAGTGATCAATTCAGCCGGTGTGAGCAGTGGAACCTCGGAGACACTGATGCGGTCCTCGTTACGGGATTTGAAATCGACGCCAGAGCCCGGCTCCGACGAGTCATCCACCCCGGAGACACTCATCAGGGTAAAGACCTCAACTCTCGGAAGTTGCTCGGTGAGCATCTCGGCGGTGGCCATCTCCTTGACCCGCAGCATGATCAGCGTGTTGAAGTTACCGGCCACCTGTCCGGCCTTGGCCCGGTTGCCGATGCGTGCCTCCACGTCCGACCAGGTCTGTGTGTAAGCGGTGACCTGGAAACCGGCGCCACCCGCCTTGTTGAGTAAGGGGATGAACTCGTCTCCGATCAGTTCGTTGAACTCATCGGCGTGCAGGGAGATGGTCGGCGGGGTGTTTTCGGTTTCACCCGGTACCCCGTGCTTGTAGATATGACCCGCCACGGAGACCAGATCGGCGAACATGGAATTTCCTACTGCACTGGCCACGGTGGTATCGGTCAGGGCATCCAGTCCAACATATACGATCCCCTTGCGGCGGATCACCTCCATCCACTCGAAGATGGGCCGGGTATCTTCTTCATTTAGATAGTTCGGTGAGATAAGCTCGGCGATGTTACCGGTGGTGAGCTTCTCCA
>JAAETI010000169.1 GCA_024228555.1 bacterium
CGACGCCCGTTGGTCCCGCTCGCCGAGCGGCCGGAGCCCGACTGGCCGGGCTTGTCCGCTGAACTCTCGCCAGGATACGCAGCCGGCTCTTGGCCGCGGCAGGATCTATACGACGCCGCGACGACGGATAACCACTTCTCGCCCGCTCCGGCTCGGCCGTGGCAAGTCCCGTCGAATCAGCGACTTCAAGTCGCCGTGTCGCATATCCGGTCGGCGATGATGCGTCACTGCAAGTCCGGATAACACTCGAACCGGCCGCTTCGTCGTGTTGAACGAAACCGCTCCGCGGTAGTTTCACTTTGATGACCTAGCCTTTTCTTTTCTATTAGTACTTTGGCGTGGAGCATCGGTGCCTGGGCCGTTTTTGCCGGGTCGGGTAGCTTGAGTTCCGCTGTCTTGATCGGCTGCTCTCGCACTTGGCGTCGTCTGGAAGACGGAGCTCTTTGAGCTCCGTTGCCGCGCGCGCTCGACAGACGTCCCTCGGTCGCTTCGCTCCCTTGCCACACCCTGTGCCGCTGTCGAGCGCGCGCGGCCCTTGATGGGAGATCTCGGGCGGTTGGATCCATATGAGCTTCGGATCCCCTGTCCGACAGCTGTAGTTTCTGCTTGAGATGCACAGGGAGCATCCTGCATCGGTGCGCGAGGTATCTTCTTCCAGAACCTTCAACTCTCTGGAAAGGAGAACCTCATGCATCGAACGACCTATGCCGTCATCGACGAACTGGAATCGCTGGGCCGGAGTCCCAGCACGATCTCGGCCTACTCCAAGGCGGTCGAGGATTTCTCATATCACCACCGCAAAGCGCCCTCGGATCTGATCGGTAAGGATGCCCATGCCTACTTGTGCCACTTATTTCGAGTAAAGAAAGTGTCCGGGTCTGTCTATCATCTCCACCTTTGTGCGCTGCGGTTTCTGTACAAGGAGGTTCTGGAGCTGAAGCCAGATTTCGGGAAGATACCGAAGCATAAGAAAGGAAAGACACTGCCGGTAGTGTTCAGTCTCGGCGAGGTTGGGCGTGTCATCGAATCTGTAGATAACCTGAAGCATCAGACTCTGATAGCCACCGCATACGCCGGAGGTCTGCGCGTGAGCGAGGTCTGCCGTCTCCAGGTACCCGACATCGACTCCGAGCTCATGCGGATTCGTATCCGAAACGGCAAAGGTTGCAAAGATCGCTATGTCATGCTCAGTGAGAGTCTTCTGCCTCGGCTGCGCACGTACTACAGGGCCTATCGGCCGAAGCTTTGGCTGTTTCCGTCCGCAGCGGGCGACAAACCGTTGGATATCCGGACGGCTCAACGGGTCTTCACGACCGCGAAGAATAAAGCCGGTATCCAGAAGCCCGTGTCTTTCCACACCTTGCGGCACTCATTTGCGACACATCTCCTCGAGACCGGGGCGGATCTGCGCTACATCCAGGAGTTGCTCGGCCACGCGTCGATCCGCACGACGCAGATGTATACCAAGGTGACGACTACGGGTGCCACCAGCATCCGTAGTCCCCTCGACTACGTGCCGCTCTCTTAGTCGCATGAGCGCACGACTCGAAGTCGCGGACATCTTCCGCGACTACGGGCAGGAGTACCGCCGGCGACATTCTCTCTCCGATCAACAGCGTCGCGTCATGCACGCCATCGAGGTCTGCCGGACTGCGGCGCTGGGCGGTCATCTCTGGGTCTGCGACCAGTGCCACGCCGAGGTGAATGTCTACAACTCCTGCGGCAACCGGCACTGTCCCAAGTGCCAGGCCCTGGACAAGGAGAAGTGGATCGAGGCCCGAGCTCGGGATCTCTTGCCGGTTGAGTACTTCCACCCGGTTTTCACCGTGCCCGACACGCTGCATCCGTTCTTCAGGGCCAACCAGAAGGCGCTGTACGACATGCTCTTCCTGGCCTCCAGGGAGGCCCTTCAGCAAATCGGTGCCGATCCCAAACACCTCGGGGCACGGATCGGTGGCATCGGCGTGCTACACACCTGGGGCTCGGATATGTCGTTTCATCCACATACTCACTTTATCGTTCCAGGAGGCGGGCTCTCCCCCGATCGGAAACGGTGGATTGCGTGCCCGCCGAAGTTTCTTCTTCCCGTCGAAGTCCTCTCCGAGGTCTTCCGCGGGAAGTTCATCGACTTCCTCAAACACGCTCATCGTACCTCGCAGCTCCAGCTCTACGGAGACCTCGAGGAGTATCGGCATCCGGTTCGCTTCGACGACCTGATCAGCGAGCTCTACGCCAAGAGCTGGGTGGTCTACTGCAAGCCACCCTTCGCCGGGCCGGAGAAGGTTCTGGAGTACCTCGCACGCTATACCCATCGCGTGGCCATCTCCAACGAGCGGCTGATCGAGATCGACGACGACCATGTCGTCTTTCGCTTCAAGGACTACGCCAAGGGCAGCATCTGGCGCCCACGCCGCTTGAGTGCCGAGGAGTTCATCCGGCGATTCCTCCAGCACGTGCTGCCACGGCGCTTCATCCGCATCCGATACTTCGGGCTGCTAGCCAACCGCTGCCGCAAGGAGAACCTCGAGCGTGCTTGCACCTTGCTGAATGCAGAGCCTCCGGAGCCCGCTGGCCCTGAGGACGAGACTCGGCTGGAGATGTTCGAGCGGATCACCGGAGCCGATCCCACCCGATGCCCGAAGTGCGGGCAAGGGCGCCTCAAGCACAGCAGGGAGTTCCCGCGGCCCGGGTCGTGGGCTCCTTCCGCGCGGGCACCACCATGACGATCATGCCTCGTCTGCCTTCAATCTTCGGCCCTTCCAGCCGCCCCATCGGCGGCCTCAGAACCCGTCTGTCTGCTGCGGGCGATCCGGGGTATACTCGGGCAGCGATGCTGCCACAAGAAGCCATCCGCGGGCCGAGCAGGGCCAACGCCACGAGCCGCAAGGCGTCGCAAGGCGCACCTTCGTGCCCGAATCGGCCACTGATCGGCACCGTTCTTCTGTCCGCCGACGGATTCGATCTCCATAGCCGATCTCGCCGCTCGGGCCGCGGCTTCGTTCAACTCGTTTCTATCTGAAATCCGCTCTTCCCCGCTCCGGCGAAATCTAAACAGGTCCACCGCAGTGCTGACGCCAGATACCCTCACGCGGACTTCAGATAGAACCCTGCACTGTTGGGCGCTCAATAGAAGTCATGTGATTTGAGGGAATGACATGTCATCGGATACAGATGATCCAAAGGTAGCTCAAGCAGCATCCCCTCGCCAGTGGATCAGTTTAGTTGTAGTGTATCTCTTCGTACCACTGGTTCTCTTGGTGTGCGGAGGGGATTTCGGTTGGTGGCAGGCGTGGGGCTATTCCCTGCTGATAGTTGCCGCCGGCCTAGGGGGGCGCATTTGGGCGGAACGGCGGCATCCGGGGTTGTTGGCCGAACGACAAGATTTGGAGAAGGTCCAAAGTGCGAAAGCTTGGGACAAAGTACTTGCGCCGTTGATGGCGCTGAGTGTGAGTTTCCCACTGGTCATTGTGGCCGGGCTGGATCATCGCTTTGGCTGGTCACCCGTATTTCCGTTGTGGCTCATCGTGCTCGGCTTCCTCTTGATCTCGCTCGGATACGCTTTCGCTGCGTGGGCATTTATAGAGAACCGCTTTTTCTCCAGCGTGGTGCGAATTCAGGTGGATCGAGGGCATGTGGTGTGTGACAGTGGCCCCTATCGGATTGTGCGACATCCGGGCTATGCTGGAAGTAGTTTGGCACTCCCGGGTATGGTGCTTGCCTTAGTCTCGATGTGGACACTTATTCCGGCGGCGGTGGCGCTAATCATCGCGGTGATTAGAACGGTGCTGGAAGACCAGACTCTACAGGACGAGTTGCCGGGCTATCGCGACTATGCGCGACGCGTGCGCTATCGGTTGATGCCGGGGATTTATTGAAGGGACTCATCGTAGGGAGTAAGGCGACCTGGAGAGTACACCCTAGCGTTGCAATAGGACGCCTCATAGCCTGACGATTTAAGCCGCCTCGAGAGCATGCAAATAACCAACCAGCTCGGCTTTGACCGCCCTGTCCGCATTCATAGACAGGATTCTCCG
>JAAETI010000170.1 GCA_024228555.1 bacterium
CCTCCGGCGCGATGTTGCGGATGATCGGTCAGGAAGACCGCTGGGAAGAGTACACGCGCCGTGCCGCGGAGCTCGCGCTGCAGGCGCGCGCCGAGTTCGCAAGCGACTGGAAGAAGATGGGGGCGCAGATCATCGGCGGCTGCTGCGCGACCGCACCGGAGCACATCGCGGCATTGCCCGCGGCGGTCGGACGCTAGGCTGGCTGGCTGAAGGAAGGGCGCTCGGCGAGTGCGTCCGGTTCTGGCGGGTGCGATATTCGGTGCGAGTCGCCCACGGTCTCTTGCCCCGCGGCGCCAACGCCCAGCTACACCTCCGGAACCTGGGATCTCACGGACAGGTTCCACGGGACCGGTGGTCACTGGCCCTGCGCAGCGAGAAATGCTTTTAGGGTGTCACTACGTAGGGCACGCCCTGCTCTTTGGCGAGCTCGTTGAGTCGCCCCAGATTGTCCGAGAGGAGTTATCGAGTACCGATTCCTGCTGCGCCAGCTCGCGCTCGATCTGGGCGGCGACCTCCACCATGCCCTGGGTCAGCGGCCAGGCCTGCGTGGTTTCATCGTCGCGGAGTGCCCGGGCGAGCTGCCATTCGTGGGCGACTATCTGCTGGCGGTGCCCGGGCATATCTGCCCGACGACGATCCGCTACCCGGGCATTCATGTGGTAGATTCCTCCGGCAAGGTGGTCGACTACTATGTGCATACGGCGCGCGATCGCCTGTAGGACATTTGCAGCGGAACAGGAGGTTTTCAGTGGTGCGCAGCTGCGATTGGATCAGAATGTTGTTGCTGACCCTCGCAATCTCACCCTGTGTAGTCCACTCCGAGAGCCCAACCGCAGGACGCGAGGTTTTCGAGGATCGGGCCGAGGCATCAGGCGTCGACTTCGTCCACTTCGCGGGGGTCTCCGGCGAGTTCTATATCGTTGAAATCAGCGGACCCGGCTGTGGTCTTCTGGACTACGACAACGACGGCGATCTTGACCTCTATCTGATCCAGGGTGAGATGTTGGGCCCCGGCAAGACAATCGCCGACGCCGACCAGCCGCCTCAAAAGGGCTCCCCCCTCCAGGATCGTCTCTACCGCAACGATCTGGTGGTCGCCCAAGACGGCACCCGCACGCTCTCCTTCAAAGATGTGACGGAGACGTCCGGGATCCGGGCCGACGGCTACGGCGTCGGCATCACGACGGCCGACTACGACAACGACGGCTGGGTCGACATCTTTCTGACCAACTTCGGCCACAACCAGCTGTGGCGGAACAAGGGCGACGGCACCTTCGAGGAGGTGATCGGGGCGGCCGGCATCGACGACCCCCGTTGGAACTCGGGAGCGACCTTCGTCGACTTCGATCGCGACGGCTGGCTCGATCTTTTTGTCGGCTGTTATCTGGCCTTCACCTACGAGAACCACAAGATCTGCCGGCTGCCCTCCGGAATCCCCGGCTACTGTGCGCCCGGAGCGTACGCCGCGGTCACCAATCGGCTCTACCGCAATCGGGGCGACGGCACCTTCGAGGATCGGTCCCTCAAAAGCGGGGTACAACACGAAGCCGCCTATGCCCTCGGCGTCATGGCCGCGGACTTCAATCTCGACGGTTGGATGGACGTCTACGTCGCCAACGACCTGCTGCCGAACCACATGTGGATCAACCAGAAGGACGGCACCTTCATCGACGACGGAATTCTCGGCGGCACTGCCTTGAACGCGGACGGACGGACCGAGTCGAGCATGGGGGTTGACGCCGCCGACTACGACCTGGACGGTGACGAAGATCTCTTCATCACCCACCTCAGTTCCCAGACCAACACGCTCTACGTGAATGATGGCCCGCGCCGCGTCGGGGCCGCGACCTCCACGCGCGGTCTCGGCCCGCCGCGTGCCGGTCGGACCAGCTGGGGCGTCCGATCCTCCGGGTACGCCCATGACGGTCTGCTTGATCTCTTGACCGCCAGCGGCG
>JAAETI010000171.1 GCA_024228555.1 bacterium
CAGGACGTAGGCCGTGTCGAGTCGTTCCTTCACCTTGCCTTCGAGTAGCCGGCACTTGCACTCGCCACAGCTTCCCGCGCGGCAGGCGAAGGGCGCGTCAAACCCCTCTCGAAGGAGGAGATCGAGCAGGAGGTCATCGCGCGCGCCTGAGACCGTGATGCCGTGCGACGTCACTTCGACACGACACGTCGGCGGGTCTTTCTTCTTGGCCCATGCGAGCAAACCCACGTCGTACCATCTTCTCAGCTGCTGGTCGCGTAAGCGGCGTCCCACTCGTCGAGTCGCGGACCCATGATGCGATACCAGAGGGGCGGAATCAGACAGAGCACGATGGTGGTCAGGTAGCCTTGGGGCATTTGCGGTGCCTCCGGATAGGGATCCAATTCCCAGAAAGGCAAAGTGCCGTGCTCATGATGCGCCGAGTGCCGCGTCAGCGTGTAGAGCGTGATGCCGCTCATCCGTTTGTTCGTGTTCCACGAATGTTGCGGGAGCACCGGGCCGTTCGGATCACGGACCACGCCATAGTGTTCCATGTAATTGACGATCTCGAGGAGAGACTTCGCGATCATGGCCTGGACGAGGAAGAGTCCGACGCCGGTCGTGCCGCCGGCGTAGGCGAACAGGACGATCCAGAGCAGGCTCATCAAATAGCCCGTCAGCATTTGATTGCGCCAGGAGAATACGCCGTAGTCACGTTTGTTCAGCCGTTCCATTTCGAGCCGCCAGGCATTGAGGTGTCCGAAGATCGTCGAACGAACCGCAAAGGCGTAGACGTTTTCCCCTCGACGTGCGGTGGCGGGGTCTTGGGGGGTGCCGACGGTGACGTGATGGCCGTAAACGTGCTCGATCGAAAAATCCGTGTTGCAGCTCATCGACAGCAGCCAGCGCCCGACGATCATCTTCCAGCGCGATTGCGTCTGGTGGGTGAGCTCGTGGGCGACATTCGTTCCATACCCCGCCACCACGAATCCGATGCTGAGCAAGCCGCCGCAGTAGTCCAGCAGAGTGTTCGCGCCGCGCGCGGCGAGAAAACCGTAGCCGAACAACCGCTCGAGCAGAGCCCCCATGCCCAGCCAATCGGCGCTTCCTGCCCCACTCGCCCAGGCGAGCGCCGCCAGTGACGCGATCAGCAGAGGCGGCGCCAGCAGCAGCGGCACGCTCAACAGGGCGGGATATCTGTAGTCCGGCCTGGAGGTGTCCTCGCCCAGCAGATAGTCGCCGCCGATCAGGAGTACGGTGAAGATCGCGAAGCCGAGCCACATCCAATACCCGCCGAGAAAGATGCCCGCGGCCGTAGCGATGGTCACCGAAGGCGTCACAAAGTACTTCAGATAGTGATACATGCGTCGCTCCTTTTTCTTGACTCATCTATTCCGCGTTCGTGACATAGGTGGCCGAAGCGGCGTTGGTCACGGCGCAAAGCCGCCGTGCGCGAAAGAGCTGCTCGGCCTCGAACCGGACGGTGAGAATCTATCATGGGCGTCCGTGGCAAACTCCGTCAAGGTCGATAAGCGGGCCTGCGGGCCTGCGCCCATCGAATGACGATCCACCGTCTCCGGTGATACCCTGCACCGCAAGGGGCCTCCCATGAAGACGACGATCCAGCCGATCCTGAAGAGACTGCGCGACTTCGACCCGGTCGCCCGCGACCCGGTCGCCCGCTGGCGTCGGTTCGAGCCGGCGGACTATCCGGCCCTCATC
>JAAETI010000172.1 GCA_024228555.1 bacterium
AGCGGACCTCTACGCCCCGCCAGGAGGCAACACGGCCCTCGACGTTCTTGGCCGCGTCCTGCATATGGAGTCTCCGTATTCGTTCTGGTAAGCGTCGCGAACCGCGGCCGTCTTCATCGACATCGATCATACGCACCTCCTCCATACTGCTGCCCGCTCAGGCACTTGCGGCCCGCTCGACAACGCCGGCCCGCTGGCATCCTTCGCCACGGACAGTGATAGTCAGGGTGTCGCCGACCAGGCAACGCTGCATATCGCCGTCGGTGTCATGATCGTCTTCCTTGCGGTGTGCGGGAGCAACGCTACAACACGGCAGATACGGAGGCCGAACAGGCCTGCATCGGGTTTCAGCTGGCCACGCGAACCTACGCCGAAGGGGGTTTCACCGCAGCGGAGCTGCAGATTGATTTGGACGATGTCGCTACGAGCGCTGAGCTGAGCGACCACCGGGAACTGGCCGATCGGGTCGCCGGACTGCTGGGGACGGTCGATGCACCGAACTGGGCAACGAGAGTCGCAACCCCTGAGTTCGCCGACCCAGCAAGATCTGTTCAGGACAAGTGCGAGGAACTGTTCGGCTGAGCCCCCGGCCTGAACAGACACCACAAGGACCTCGGCACCAATCACAACTTGGAGATGCCAGGCCGACCAGCGTCGATACGTCCCGGCGACGTACTCGCGCATCGCGCCCCGAACTCGTTCCGCCTCAGGCGGCCAGTGCGGCTTCGGTCTTGCGGATGTAGGCCACGGCATCAGACGAGGTGTCGAAGCAGTGGTCATTGCCGTCAATGGTGAAGTAGACGCGCCCGGGGGCGAAGTGCTTAACGATGCGATGTCCGAGCAGATAGCGAACCATGCATTTCACAGTAGGAACTCATGGTTGAAGCCGAATCGGGGAAACCCCGCTCGATTCGGCTTCGGGCTAGGGGATGGCGAGACATCGCTACTGCCATTGCTGCTAGCCCTCAAGTATTGAGTCGGGCTGTGAGCCTCTGTCTTGCTCAGCAGGTCGTGTCCGCTGGGACTGCAATCCGTTCCTACAGGCCGAATCGATCTACGATCCGAGTGGGAGCAGATTGCGGAGCTGACCACGGGAGACGAGCAGCAGATGGTTAGACAGGTCCACCGCCGCTATGAGGCGTACGCCGGGTTCGTCACGACACCCCAGTATTTTGACGACAGCCCACAGCAGTTCCTTCAAGTGGCGCCAGCGGGGACAGGCATCCTGCAGCGGGTCAA
>JAAETI010000173.1 GCA_024228555.1 bacterium
ATGGGCTTGATCACGGCTCTGGTTCATCGCCCCCACGGCGCGGCGCGAGCCGGCCTGGAGTCGCCCTATCATCTGGTTGATCTCTTCGGTGGACTGCTGGGTGCGTCCCGCCAGGGTGCGCACTTCGTCGGCCACCACGGCGAATCCACGCCCTTGTTCACCGGCCCGAGCCGCCTCGATAGCGGCATTCAAAGCCAGCAGATTGGTCTGCTCCGCCACACCCTTGATCACATCCAGTACCGTATTGATGGTATCGCTGTCCTGCTCCACCTGGTGGACGACCTCCGCCACCGCTTCGATCTTGCCCGACAGCGCCTGCATCCACACGACAGCAGTTTGCAGCCTCTTGCTGTCGGTGGTTGTCTGATCTTTGGCGTCTTGCGATGCCTCGGCGGTATGGCTGATGTTCTGAGACACATCTCGAGCGGTGGTGCTCATTTCGTTGACCGCCGTGGCTATCTGCTCGGTTTCAGACTGCTGGTTCCTGATGTTCGCCGCCGTCTGCTCGGTGATCACAGACATCTCCTCTGCTGAGGTGCTCAGCTGCGTGGCGGTGTCGTTGATGGTCGAAACCATCGAGACAAGCTGGTCACGCATCTTCCGCATCGGCACGGCGATCTCATCGTGCCCGTCAATCTCTTCGGAGAGATCCCCTACGGCGATAAGGTCCAAGCTGTTCGCGATTTCATCGAGCCGACCTTTGGTTGCGCGGATAATCATCCAGCCCAACCCGCCACCGGCGGCCAGCGCCAACAAAAAGAGGACGGCAATCACGATTTCTGTCTGATGTTCATGCCGCTCG
>JAAETI010000174.1 GCA_024228555.1 bacterium
CGGGCCTCGGATCCGAACCGGTTGGCTGCCTACTTCTCGGCCTACTCGACCGGGAAGGGCGGCAAAGAATACCAACACCACCCGCCCGAAGGTTGGGCCAACCAAAACGGCTCAGCCGGCCGTCATTGGGGCTACCGAGCTGTCGAGTTCGTCCGGGCTGAAGTCCGGTTGAGCCGGGACCAGATGGTCGAGGTTCAACGGTTCCTACGCTGGTACGTGGCATCTCACAAGAGGACCGTGCGCACTAAAGGACTCAACGGACAACGAAACCGAGCGGTCAACCGCCGCTGGACGCTCTGCTCACTCGACGGACTCGACACCGGGTTCACCATGCTGACCAACGACGGACCAGCACTAGCAATCACCATCGCACGAGCAATCAACCAACAGGAAGATGAGCAATGGCCACCAGGCCAACTACGACCGCTCCCGTAGCCGGTCGGTCAGACCTCATGCACTGTCGTCTCGCCTGGAACGTGGACGAGGCAGCGGCCCTGATCGGCATCAGCCGACGCCATCCCTACGAGCTTCTTGGCTCGGGTGAGCTTCGTTCGATCAAGATCGGAAGTCGTCGACTCGTCCGGCAGAGTGATCTTGAGCAGTTCATCGACGGAGTCGAGACGGTCGTATGAGTCGAAGGGCACGAGGTGAGGGGTCGGTGCTTCGGGATGGCAGCGGTTGGATCGCTCGAATCGACTTGCCTCCTGACTCCGGCGGAAAGCGGCAGCGTCGAAAACGTCGAGCTCGAACAAAGTCTGAGGCCCACAAGCTTCTCCGAGAACTTCAACGTGAAGTCGACGAATTCCGGAATCCGGTTGGCGAGCGTCGGATGGTTGCGGTAGCTGTTGCCTCGTTTCTGGATGCGCAAGACCGGGCAAGTCGATCGATGAAGACGGTAGAGATGGAGCAATGGCGGGCCACGGTGATCTGCTCGGGGCTCGGCAACCTAGCGATTGGGAAGCTGACCGTTCTTGACTGTGACCGCTTTCTAGCGTTGGCGGCTGCGGGTGAGTTCGGTAGTCGACCGATCGGGCCTGAGGCTCTGGGCCGGATTCGGCGTCTGCTCATTCGAGTCCTGAACAATGAGGTACGAACTGGGAACTTGAATCGGAACGTCGCTGATCTGTCGATCATGCCTGCCATTGGCAAGGCCTACGACGACATTGACGACGATGACGGGGACAGCTCGTCGAGCGTTCGGCGCACTCTCACACATGACGAGTATCGGCTGCTGTGGAGAACTGCTCAGCAGCCGCTCGTGGTGGCAGTCGATTTATGCGGTCGTAACGGGCTCCGACCTTCAGAAGCTAGAGGGCTGCGGTGGGAGCGTGTCGACTTCGAAGCGGAGACGATGACGATTGACCGCCAGATGTCGAGCAGTTCGAAGCTCACGAAGGTCAAGACTCGCCGTTCGTTGCGGACTATCCCGATGGATGACATCACTGCGGACTGTCTGGGGGCATGGCGGGACGAGCAGGTGTTGGCCCGGGGGCGTGCTGGGGACCGCTGGACTGAGACACCCGCTCTGGTCATCACGACCCGATATGGCACAGCCATCGACCGGAAGAACTTGATTCGGATGCTGGCCGCAGCCTGCAAGGAAGCCGACATCAAACGGATCGTCCCCTACGAGCTGCGACACACAGCGATCACCTTCCAGCGAACAAGTGGCAAAGATGCTTGGCAAGTCGCTGACTGGGCAGGCACGTCGGAACGGATGGTTGAAGAGATCTACCGGCACCGGCTCGGTCGAGTCGCTCCCCTCGGCCCTGTTCAAGTAGAAGGCTTGGGTCCCATCTTGGGTCCCAACCCCTGACTCTGCGCCGGGTCTGCCTCCGGCTGATCGCCTCTGACCAGCGGGAACTTTGGTGGGCGTTGAGGGACTTGAACCCCCGACCCCCTCCTTGTAAGAAA
>JAAETI010000175.1 GCA_024228555.1 bacterium
GAGCCCCGGCCCCCTACTGGGCCATCGAACCCTCACGTACAAGGCGCGATGCTCTCCACCTCCTCACGGCAGCTTCCCAGCTCGATCGCCAGATCAGACACTACCTCGCGGCTCTCGATCGCGAACTCGACACCGATCCGCCGTTCTGACGAGAAACCAGCACTCGCGCGCGACCACGGCTAGATGATCAGATTTCTACGGTTTCTCGTGATCGCCAACACCTCGGAGAGTTCAGCGATGACTGTGTCGTAGGTGGCCTTGTCGGTCACGTCCAGTTGCCACGGGCGGCAGCGATCCTTGCCGAGGGCGTCCCGCAGCGCCTCCAGGCCTTCAATGTTCCAATCTGCTGCGCCGATCCACCAGCCTCGCTCCGCGAAGAGTTCGGCGGTGGCGCGTCCGATTCCGCTCGCGGCGCCAGTGATGAATGCAATCTTCTGGTCCTTGGATCTCAATGTAAGTTTCTCCGATCGTCTTCTGTTCCCGGTCCGGCTTGGTCCCTCATTCGATCGGAGTTCGCCTACTTGTCCCCTTTGACCATCTCTGCATAGGGAGCGATGAACGGGGACAGGCTCTCGTTGTCCACTTCCACATTGACGATCGAGGGTTTGCCATTGGCTGCCGCACGCCGGATGGCCGGCAGGATTTCCTCCGGATCCTTCAGTAGGGTCGAGGGCTGGCGCGGTGGTCCGTAAGGCGGTGGCCTTGTCTGTATCCCGGGTTTCCCCGTTCGTGCCCGTGTAGACCCCACCGTGACTCCGTTTCCAGCCCCCGCCACATCGAACGCAGCATGCGGATTTCCCGCACTACGCTCTCCTGCTCACTTCGTTCCAAGGGTTATGGGACCCATCATGCTGGAGACGCTTTCCTCGCTGGCTGCCTTGCGACCCGGTACTCACCAAAGAGCCCCAGCCCCTCGTACAACCCACGACTACTCCACCTCTTCCAGCCGAAGCCATCGCGCTGTCGGGCCTTGGCCAAGAGCCTCCGGATCTTCTTCTCAACCCACAGGCGAATGAACGAGAAACACCGACTCGAGTTTCCGATCGCGAAGTAGTTCACCCAGCCCCGCAAGATGGGATTGATCTTCGCGATCACCCCGTGCAGCGGCTGGGAGCGTGAGCGGTTGAAGATGCCTTTCAGCTTCCGCAACAGCTCCGTGCGCTTCTTCACCTGTGGCGTGACCAAAGGCATCCAGCGTCCCTTGAGGGTTCGCACGCGCCTGAAGTCAAAGCCAAGGAATCCGAAGCACTCGCCTCGCTCCAGGTCGACGACCCGGCTCTTTTCCTTGTTCAGTTCCACCTGCAGCTTGTCGAACTCCTCCCGGAGTCGTTTCTGCACCGCATCGAAGAGCCACGCATGACGCGGATGGGAGTCCACCAGGACAACGATGTCGTCCGCAAAGCGGACATACTCGATCGCTGTCCATCCCTCGTGGCAGGTGACCTCACGGGCTCGCTCCAGCATGCGATCGACCTCACTGAGGTAGATGTTGCTGAGCAACGGCGAAATCACACCGCCTTGAGGAACGCCTCGGCTTCCCGAGGATTTCAGAACCTTCTTCAACAAGCCCATGATCGCGCCATCATCGACGCGCACGGCGATCTTCTCCAGAAGGAGATGATGTCGCACGTTGTCGAAGTAGGATCGGAGATCCAGATCGATGACACGGGTCTTGCGTTGAAGGATTCCTTGACGAACTCGCCCTACCGCATCGTGCGCAGACCTCTTCGGGCGGTAGCCAAACGACCCCGGTTGAAAGTCCGCTTCGAAGATCGGCTCCAGGATGAGCTTCAGCGCACCCTGGACCACTCTGTCGCGGATCGTAGGAATCGAGAGCATCCGGAGCTTTCCCCCGGTCTTCGGAATTCCCACGCGCCGCACCCGCTGGGGTGAGTACGTGCCGGACACCAGCTCCTCGCGCAACTGCTCGAGGAACTCCGCGCGCCCCGAACTCTCCACGGATTCGAACGTCACCCCATCGATTCCTGGGGCTCCGTTGTTCTCCTTGGCGAGCTTGTACGCAGCTTGCAACGTCTCCATCTTGCAGACGTGCACGTACAGTCCCCAGAAGCGCCATGACGGTTCAGCCTTCGCCTTGGCGTATATCCTTCGTCTCAGGTCTTGCAGACCGATGGGCGCCTTTATCATCTCGCCCCTGCCTCCCTTGTTGGCGAAGAAGTCATGAACAGCAGGGCCCCTTGGCTCCACGGGCGTTACCCCGCTTCATCACTACTACGGGCCCCACCGCCACCGTCTCGTCTTCGGCCGATTTCCCGGTGGATGCCGGTTATACGACCTACCCTGCTCCGCTGATTTCTCAGCGGGACGAGGACGGCTTCTCCAGTTGCTCAGCGCATCCTTGTCACCGTGCTGCCCCTACTACCCCGCCGGAGCGAATCGACGCGTCGGTCAGGATTCGTCGATCCGTGCTGCCTTCGCCCGAACAGAGAGAGCTCGGCCTCCGGAGTTTCTATTGTATCGAGGCCACCTGTGGGTTCACTCGCGTTGCGGCCCGGTGACTCGCTCACCATCCTATAGATGGCTTTGTCGGTCGGCTTCAGATCATTCGGTTTCCCTCCTGTCTGCGACCCAAGCTACAGGGCTCCTGACTCCTGCCCTGGCGGGACTGGCTCCCGCTGGATGCGCCAGCCTTAAGCTGGACGCACTC
>JAAETI010000176.1 GCA_024228555.1 bacterium
CGCCTCAGCGACCTACACAACCGACTACTCGACACACACGACTAGACCCCCGTCACGGTCGGTGCAATAGGTTGTATCTGAGCGGCCTGGAGGTGCTGTGATTGCGGATGCTCGAAGCCGGTGGTCGAAGGTCCCTACTTGTCGGGCTATGCGATCTTCCCCAACGGCACCCCATCATGGGAGACTCCAGTTCAGACCGATACGAAAGCCCGGATAGCTCCGAGCTCGAACCTGTTTCCTGCCTCGAACCGACGAATCGCCTCCATGACGTGGCGTTGAGCCCCCGGAGGCGTCAATCCGGTGGCCCGACATCGGGTGGGTCGCCGTCGGCGCACTTGGAGCATTCACCCCACGGATCTGATCCGGTGATGACTCGCTCAAGGCTTTCGGAGAACAGCGTCCCGCCAGCGGCTCGATGACCGCAGCTGTAGAGGAGATCCCAGCCCTGGCCACCAGAATAGGAACCTTGGTAGATCATGCCCACAGATCGTCGTTTCGGTCTTTGCTCTGCCATACCAACAAGCTTGTCAGCCCACTGTGACAGCACTGCCCAACTGGCCATCGGCACCCGACCCCGAGCAGTCAGCCATCCCGCTACTTGGCGTGTTGGTAGCGTTCGTGTCACCAGAGGCAAGCAAGCTACGAAGTCCCTGGTCACAGGACCGCTGATGGTGGCTCCTCACAAGCCTCGAGCAAGTGAATCTGCGTCCCGTGAGCCCAGGTAACGGGGTTGCGGCTTGGAGTCGTGCCTCTCATGACACGTTTGTTACCAGCAAGCCAACACCCCAGATCGGAGTAGCAGATGAAATCAAGCCGCCGCCTAGTCGCAGTCTACGCACTCACCGCGATCGTCATACTCGCCAATGGGTGCGGAAGCGACAGTGACAACGGGGTATCCAGCACCGAGTCTGATGCGGAAACATCACTTCAGACGAAGACGTCCTTGGCAGATCCACTCGACACCGCCAGCTTCCTGGATGCGGTCGAGGTCCGCGAGCCAGAGGCAAGGAGCCAGCTCTCCGATGAAACCCTCATCGACTACGGGATTCGGAGCTGCGAACTCCGCAACGGCTACATCCATGGGAGCAGGCCCGACATGACCACCGCCTTGGCGGAGGAAATCGCGAACGGTGCAATCGGGGCACTCGACCCGGATGACGTGGCGTCCGCGGTGTCCAATGCAGGACAGATCCACCTTTGCGAAGAGACAATCGTCGAGGTTGAGTCGGCGGACTGACTGAGCTGCGTACGGCGACCAGCCTGGCAAGTCGAACGCCACCTTCGCCTCGCGACGGGGGGAGTTGTGGGGTATGGGGTCGTGAACAGCGCCAATGGCCACCACCCTCCCACGTCTCGAAACCAGGATTGCTCACCCCGCCCCTTGACAAGGAAGCGTCAGAGAACCCCTAGTTGGCCGAGGTGTTGCGGTGGGTCGGTCTTGTCGATATTGCTCACTCTGGATCGTCGAGTCCTCAACCCGCTCATCTACCGCCATGTCAACCCCTACGGAACCTTCAACCTCGACCTCGACACCCGCCTCGCCCTCAACTAGTCACCCCAGATGGCCCCATACCGCAGCTTCCGTAACTAACGACACCTCGAATACGGCATCAGCCGCCAAACCGTCTACCACTACTTCAAAACAGTGTCATGAAACCGCAAACCTAGTGTGCCGCTTTCGTTCCCCTGCTAGCCCAACCCCCTTCGGTCCTACGCCGAACGCCACCGAGCCCGCGAGGCGATCTCCTCCGCGCCCGCCGAGGGTGCAGTCAACCAGGTGATCGCCAAACGGATGGTCAAGAAATAGCAGATGAGATGGACACCCGAGGGCGCCCACCGGCTCCTGCAAATCCGGACCCGCGTCGTCGACGACCACCTAGACCGAGACATCGCCAAATGGCACCCGACACCCCAACCGATAACAACCTGACCCCCACGGAATGTGACGCTCTCCGACTAGAGGGCTCCGAAGACCAGAAGACCTGCAAACGCAGTCAGTGTCGCGGCGTAGATCGCCCGACTACCGATAACACTGGTGATCCTGCTCTGCCGCTCGCGCTCCTCGATCCGCTTGCTGTGGGGCTTGACCGGGAGGTCTAGCGCGTCCTCAATCTCACACGCGCTTTGGGAGTAGGCCCACCAAGTCGTCGAGGTCCGCTCGTTGAAGATCCAGAGGGCTGGGGTGGCAAGGAAGCCGAAGGCTCCCACGATAGAGCGCGCGCCAGCATCGGCGTCGGAGATCGCTGTCGTGCCAAACCCTCCGACGAGGACCAGCATCAAGAGGCGATTGATGTCGGTGTACTGGGCGGCGTAGTAGCGGAGATTTTCGCATACTTGGACATACGCCTCGATTGCAGCGGGGTTTGAACTCAATTGCTCGGCCGATGATGCAGCGTTCTGGTCCCTGGATACCGCCATCTCCCGACGGTAGCCGTCGACGAGGGCTCAATGTTGCCCCGCCAAGCCCCGTCTTTCGACGGGAGGATGGACCTTCTTCGGTTGGTGGACGAGAATCGGAATTGACTGGGGCATTGGCTCAGACCCGTATCGACTGGGAGGATCCCGTCGCATAGTTGATCTGATCCGCGGTGGTACGACTTGTGACGCTGAGGAAGTCGAGGGTTCAGGTCCCACCTGGCGAGAGCATGACGGGGTCGACGTAGAAACGGACCGGTTCCGGGTGTGAGGAACATCTGCGCGGAATGTCACGGTAGGACTGGGTTCAAGCAGGATCGATGACACTGACCGCCGTGTCGAAACCGGAGGAGTGCGTTACACAGACGAGAACACGCCATGCCTTACACTGCCGACCTGGGAAAACATCGTCAGCCGGTCGGTGCATCACGAACGATCGTTACCGAGACAGGCGTGTTCGCTGGCCGAGATTTGCGATCACAGCAGTCGAGCCGGTATCGGGCGGTTGGTCGAGCGCTACGAGCTGTCTACAGGCGATGCCAATCACTGCGGCGCCAAACGTCGCCACACACTAAGGTCGACATCGGGTCCGGCCCGCTGGCCGGATACGACTTTCACAAGGAGGCAAGCGACATGGCCGCTCGGAAGTCTGTTCAAAAGGCTCGCGGACGAGGTCCGAGGCCCCCAACGCGCACAGCGTCCGTCCGTCGACGTAAGGAACGAGCGGCACGCGCTGAACCGCATGCCATCGACGTTGCGGTCGCGGACCTCGACGCGCTCAGCGCACGGGATCTTCGATTGCATCGACTCGGAAGCAGCGAGGACCGACTCCGCGTGACAGTCCGGACGGACTCGGAGGGTTTACCCGAGCCGCGTCGTCCCGAGGTCGAGCCGGTTCGTCTCACCAGGCGACGACTGAAGGCATCGAAGCGGATCGACCGCGCAGCTGCAGGTGTGATACCTGACAGCGCGAAACTGCGGTTCATTCCGGAGCGCGCCGTGCCAGCGCGGCTTGCCCCGCCCGATGACGGCAAGGACCGCGACCGCGGCGGCACGATCTTTGGCAGCGACGATCGATACCTCTTCCACGACCACTCGTTCCCCTGGCGAACGACTGGTCAGATCCGTACCGCAGCGGGTCGATGCTCTGGAACCACGATCGGGCCCCGCCTCGTTCTTACCGCAAGTCACTGCGTGAACTGGGACAGCGACGGTGGAGCCGGCTGGATCAGCTTCTCGCCCAGCTACTACGACGGCCACCGTCCATGGGGCGAGATCTGGGCTACCAATGTCATCTACTGGAACCAGGCTCTGGGCTTGCTGACCGACCAAGAAACCGCGTTCGACTACGTGGTGCTTGTGATGGAGGACCGCATCGGCGACGTGATCGGATATCCCGGGTACCGCACGTATCACAACAGTTGGAACGACGGGTCGTTCTGGCAGTACGTCGGGTATCCCGGCGAGCTCGAGTCGGGTGAGCGGCCCGCGTTCCAGGACGACTGCGCGATCTCGTCAGACGGTTCGCAGAGCCTCAATGGTCAGGATGCGTTGGTTCTCGGGCACTTCAACGAGTTCACGCCCGGCCAGTCGGGTGGAGCGGCGTGGGGCTGGTGGGATGGCGAGCCCTGGCCGCGTATCGTTGGCGTCGGCAGCACGATCGGGAGCACCGCGGTCCAACAGCCGTCCAACACGACGAGCGGGGACAACGAGTACGGCGGTGGGGATGCGCTGAGCGATCTCATCGGGTGGGCGCGCACTAATTTCCCGTGAGCTTGCCGGTCTCTCTCTAGTCGTTCTAACCAGCGACGACGAAGCCACGGTCAAGCTGCCAGTAGGCGACGAGTGCACCTGACCGACAGCGAACGAAGCCAGTCGGGCCGCAATAGTCCCGGCGATTCCGAATGGCCCATGTGATCGGAAACGAGACCGCAGAGAGCGACCGGTGGCTACGAGGGGCCGACGGACCGCTGATCGCCAGTCGGAGCGACGGCGTCGCCCGGGCCGCCGATGATCAGCAGACACCGAGGAGTGATGATGATCGGATGGTTCGGAACTGGGTCGGTCTCTGCTGCCGGACCCAAATCATCCGGCTCGCTGCTCGACCCGTTGCTTGACGCCGTTCAGCATCCCGGACTCCATGTAGTGATGAAGCAGCTCGAGTGGACCGCGGTCGATGAGTGCGGCGACCGGCCACAACAGCCTCCCGGCGAGTGGCACCCTGAGTACGAGGGGCTCGAGCCAGCCGCCACGCGTTCTCGCCATCAAGCGAGTTCGGCGCCCGTCATCGGTGGGCTCGAGAACCAGCCATTCGCCAGCGACGAGGCATCGCGGCGAATCGATCATTGTCACAGGCACCGTGTTGAATCGCGAGTAGGGCACTCGATCTCCCAGCCGGAGCTCCTGCCATTCGGGATGGATCCTGGTCGCTGAGCGGCCTTCGCCGTAGGTGACGAACAACAGGCGCTCAACCCAGTCGTGGCTGTAGAAGCCAGCCCGTCCCGAGCCCATCTGGACGAGCCACGGCCAGACCTCATGGGGCGGCGCGTCAATGGTGATCGCCCGAGTCGAGATCGGTCGGTAGCCCATCGGACTATCGAGCTCGTCGCCGGGTAGTCGCTTCTGCACTTCGTCATCCGTCGCACCCCAGCGACTGATGTGAGGCCGCACGAACAACCCATAGACACAGCCGCCAACCGCCGTCGCCACCACGAAGGCCACTTCACGATGCCTCGCCCGTCTCATGATCTTCGAGCGTACTTCGACATGGATCGGCGGCGACGTCCTGGAATCGCCGAGACCGAACAGCTGAATCAGTTGGGGCCGACACCAGCGGGGTGGACAAGGATAACAACGTCACTCAATAGGGGGTTTGAGGAGGAACGGCGCAGGATCCTGCATAGGGACGGTGTTGTCAGCCGGTTCTGAGGGGTCGTAGGCCCTCTGTTGGTGGTCGGGTGGTGGTTCGGTAGCGGCCTTTGAGGGGTGTCGTGACGGAACGTGCGGTATGGGGCCATCTGGCCGCGAATCCCCTGGTCAACGGCCTACGCCCCGGATCGAGCGCAAGGGCATTCGCCTCCGAGCTCGACTCTCCCAAATCCCGCTGAAATTGCGGACTGTGACGATGCCCGATCGCTACATGGCCCCATACCGCAGCTATCGTCACGACACCCCTTATTGAGCTGATCGTGGATCCGGCGACGGTGTTGGCTGTTGTGGAGGTAGCGCAGGATCGAGGTGGTCTTGATGATCCGTCCGTATTCCTGGATGGCTTGGGTGAGCTGGTTCTGTCGGGCTGATCCCTGGAGGCGGGACACGAGCGTGGATGCTGGTAGGTAGCCGTGGCGGATCGTGGCGGCCACTCGGAGCATGTCGTCCCAGCGGTTGACGAAGCGTTGCGGTCGGATCCGGTGTTGTACCAGCCCAGCGGCCGGGCCGTGGGTCGTGGTGGTGGGGAGGCGCCAGAGCCGTTGGTCGGCGAGGTCACGGATGCGGGGCGAGAACTTCAGGCCGGTGAGGTCGAAGAGGCCGTACACGAGGTCGGTGTAGCCGGCGGTGTCGGTGGTGTGTTCGTCGATCTCGAGATCGGTTTCATTGTCGAAGATGGCGTCGACTACGTAGGTCGCTTCTCGGACGGTGGTCGGGATGACCCGGGTTCCGTACTGGGCGTGTCGATCCGAGGTCCAGGTGTAGATGGTGGCGCCGGTGCCGGTGAAGTAGCGCCGCATCCTGCGGGCCCGCGGGGTCCGCACAGTGACTGGAAAGCGCTGTCCGTCGGACGACGACAGGGTGCCGGTGCCCCAGTGCTGGGTCAGGGGTTGTTTGATCGGGTGGTTGACGGTCTGGTCGTTGGCCGCCCGAACGGTTTCGGTTCGGAGGTGCCAGGTGTTGGTCCAGGCCAGCTGGTGGCCTGTGACGAGGATCCGTGCAGGATCCTGAATCAAGCCTGAGACCAGGGCAAACATGATGCGGCCAGGACCGGATATCCGGTGTGAACAACCCGGATCGTGTCATAACCCTCCACCACCGTTTGTGAAACGATCGGACCCATTGTGCCTGGTCAGGGCTGTGCTACCAGATGCGCTCGACCCGATCGCCGGCCCGGACGTTCAGGATCCTGCGTCGATCCTCGTCAGACCCCTACCCAGAACGTTGCGGGCTCGACGGGGTGTTCGACGCCGTGGTGCTCGGCCCATCGTTTGGCTTCGAGAAGCCAGATCCGCTCGCCTTCGAGACGATCGCCCGGGAACTCGACGTCGACCTCAGTGCCATGCTGCATGTTGGCGATGACTGGGATGACATAGCAGGCGCCAACGCCTCGGGTGTTGTCTCCGTCTTCATCAATCGAGATGGGGCCGACCCGAGGTTTCGACGTCATGCCAACTACGAGATCCGGAGCCTGCTCGATCTCGAATCCCTCGTCGAGCAGATCTCAAGACCAACCTGACGGCTCAGGCGACGCTGGCGTTGACGATACTCCGATAGACGGTATATAACGATGGGATGATTAGAGAGCCGACGTTCCTGATCCTCTCAGCAGTCGCCCCGAGGCCCTCGCACGGCTACGGGATCCTGAAGTCCGTCGAGGTCCTGTCCGACGGAAGAGTCCGCCTCCGGCCCGGAACCCTCTATGCCGCATTGGACCGCTTGGTCGCCGAAGGATCCTTGGTCATCGACTCTGAACAGGTAGTCGACGGTCGACTCCGGCGCTACTACCGGATCACAGACGAAGGTGTCGCCGTCTTGAACGAGAGCATCAAGCGCCTGGAATCGAACATTGCAGCGGCCAAGGTGCAGCTGTCCAGCCGGCCCGGGATCGAGTTCGCATGACGCTCGAACGCCGCTACCGCCGGACCATCCGACTCTTCCCGAGGACCTGGAGGGAACAGAACGAGGATGTCCTTGTCGACACACTTCTCGAGCAGGCCGGCAGTGACCGCAATCAGGTCCGAGTCGCCGACCAGGTAGACCTGCTGCGAACGGCAGCAGTCTTGCATTGGCGTGCCCTTTGCGGATCTCCCGTTCGTGCCGATGCTTCGGCTTCGGTTCTGCTCGCAGCCTCGGCCGGTTTGGCGTTGATGACCGCCACGGCACTGGGCCTCCTAGTACGCTTGTGGGTGATCGGCTTCGGGCTTCGCTATGGCAGCTTCCCGGGCATCGACTTGCTGGTCGCGACCCCCTTGCTCGCCATGTGGCCACTGGCACTCTTGCTCGCCACGACAAGGCGCACGAGACTCAGCCTCAGCATCGCTGGCAGTACCACCATGCTTCTCGCGGTGTGCTACCTCGCTCGATCAAACCGAGCATTCAACTTCGTCACGATGGACCACGCGCTGCTCTACATCGGGCTTCCACTCATCGTCACGTTGGCACTGGCAACGACGGTGTATTCCGGCCATCAGGTCGACCGGCGTTGGATCACGGTGGCCGGCCTCGTGGCCATTCCACTGACGGCCGTGCTGGCAGGAGGCGACCTGCATCACCTCTGGCAACCTCCTAAGCCGTACGACTCGCCGACCTTCACGATCGTCGCCGCCTTCGTGCTGGCGCCGACACCGGTAATTCTGGCCATCGGAATCTTCCGACCACAGGTCCTCCTCGCAGCGGGCCTCCTCTGCACCCCGCTCAGCGCCGCCGGGCTCGGCCAACTCATCGACTCATTGACCATTCACAATCCTCGTCCAGGCCAAGCGATAGCGGAAACCCCCCAAGCAATCGCCGTGGCGGCAGGAAGCCTGCTACCAACCACCGCCCTAATGCTGGCCGGCATAGCAGCAAGCCTCCATCAAGCTCGACGGGCAGACGCCCGATAACAACCCCAGCCAGAATCGGGATGACACCGGGGTAGGTGCATCAAATGCTTGGAGACCGCCGGCACGGTCAGATCGAGGGGTGCGGCGAGATCGTTCACACTCGCCTCCCCCTCGGCCAAACGTTCCAGGATCGCGCCCCGTGTCGAGTTGGCGAGGGCAGCAAAGGTCTCATCGAGTCGAGGATCATCGACCGTCATCAAGCGTTCCATTCGGTGCTGTCACCCGTGCCACTCCGGTACTTTCCGTAGTCGGTAGTCAACCCATGAGGCAACTTCCATCGGATGGTTGAGGAGTCGACCTCCTCGGGTCGCTGGGGCACCGATCCGGTGTGGCGTGTCGACATCGGCACATCTGAACGGGCTCTCGCTTCCGATCGCTTAGACCACTACTCACAACCCTGCCGGTTGAGTAGTGCCCACCCTGGGGTCTGCTGATCAAATGCGCCAAAAACGAAAGCTGAACTTCGACTAACGAGCAGATTCTGCACAATGGGTGGCCCCACCATCGACGTAGCGTGACGACCGCGTGGCTGAGGACTCCGGTACCCGCCCCTACACCAGCTTCACAGCCCGGCGAACTTCGTCTAACCGGCAGATCACCGCGTTAGACGAAGTTGGAGTGTCGTTCTTGGCGCCGATGATCAGCAGTGTCCCTTCGGGTACGACGAGGATTCGTGCGGGATCCTGAGTCGTTTGGTGGTTCAGTGACCAGATCTGTTCGGTTGCTCGTGTGTTTTGCCTGGTGGTTGGCGGTGGGGTGTTCATAAACGGTGGTTTTCGGACAACTGCCGAGTTCGAGCTGCCCGACCGCTTACGGCGTGTTCAAAACTCGTGTCCGAAATCAACGTCTCAAAACCGGTGACGCGCACCGTTTATGACACACTTCGGAGACGTAGTACCTGGCCAGCGCACCGAGACCGCTGGCTCAGGGTCCGACGAACGACCCCAGCATTCAGGATCCTGCATCACTCCTCATCAGACCCCGACACCCCAACTCGGGTTCACAACACCAAGGAGCGTCGGAGACCGCGCTCCAGCAACCACAACCAGCATTTCATCCCACCCGAGGTGACCGCCAGGCCATAGTGACTTAGCGGCACCCCAACTATGCCTTCTTCACCAAACCCGGCTTGAGCCCTTAACCCGGTTTCCTGTTCCACTACTACTCGGACTCCGATCTCCTGAGAGAATAGGCTATTCACCAGGCCCGAATACCGCACTAAGAAGCGCTAGTATGCCGATTACAGCAAGGAACGCGGCCGGAAAATACGCGTTTGCACGAATAGAGTAATATTGCATCTTCGACTTTCCTGGTATCCACTCATCTAGTAGCCGGATCACAGATTCGCGGATTGACCATAGCCAGGCGGATCCCGCGAAGCAAACGAGCGCAACACCGAACCATACCAGTCGCGTCATCGCGGCATCCCTGGAATATGGAATGTCTTTCCATATCCCACTCCGAACGCTACTCCAGCACCAGCAAAGACGCTGACTTCCACATCATCTGGATCCAACTCCCACCCGTGCTCCCCACGACGGAGACCCGCCGATTCGCTAATACCCGCCCAGTACCCCACAGATCCGAATACTGTCACTGGATTTCGCTCTTCAGCTGTCTGACTCGCATACCCAATGTATGGACCCTTGCCCAACACACCACAGCATTGAACTGCCGGAGTGACATGGCCACCTTGGAATTTGACATCAACACAAAAAACACCGCAGGCCGAAGCCCCAATTGTCGTATGTCGGTATATCGAACTAGCCGCTGACCCGGCAGCACTCTTGAACGCTCCCCAAATCGACCCGTCGTCGTCTTGGTCGAGGGTGCTCCGGTCGAGTTCTCCACGAGTTCGGTTTCGGCTTCCCTTGGGGATAGGACCACTTGTTCTTACCGCCGTTGATGGTTGTCGGGGTGCGTAGCTGTTGACCCCGTTGAGTTGCAGAAAATAGCTGCTTATCTCTCGTGGTGTGCGGTCATAGTAGCCATTTTGAACCAGAAACTGGTTGGTGGCTACCGACGACGAAGCATACGGATACGGGGCTCCGAGCGTTTAGCAGCGCTCGGGTTGCACTGGCCCGACCGCTGAGCGGCCCAGGGTGTGATTATGCAAGGGGGGACGGATTGTGCCGACCCGAGCGACTTCGCATGAAGTCGTGTGGCTTCTTCGGTCTCGCGGTCGCACATTTCCGGGCGGGTTCAAGCCGTCGTCCTGCGCGCCGTTGCCCGATCTGATGTGCCTGATATCGGACGGGTGATGGTCTGTCGTCCGCAGGTGCGTTCCTGTTCGAGAGCGCGGAGATCTGTGTGCTCGGGCCGAAGTGGCTACATCGGGCGGCCTGCGGGCGTGGCTGCAGTGGCCGAGTCTGTGGTCAGCTATTGGCTGTGGCCGGTAGTCAGTTGCCGCCACCTCGTCATGGACCCCAGCACGGGCTGCGGCTGACGATCGAGCGAGCGAATTCGCGGGCTGTTGGTCGGCCTCAAGCGGGCTTGTGAGGATCGTGCAGCGATCCTCCTCGAGTGCAGACAGCGGTTACGTCATCGGGCTTCGGGCGGGTGGGGGCGCACGGTGTTGACCACAGGGATGTCCACGCTTTGGATTGATCGTGACGTTCGCCTCTAGCGAATCTGACACACCTGTCGGACAGTGGATGTGGAAGGCTCATCGTCGCGCTCCGCACCCGATCGGGGCAGCAGAGCAACGAAG
>JAAETI010000177.1 GCA_024228555.1 bacterium
GGTCACAGCCACATCAATCTGTACGGCAGCTACGACTTCACCACCCCGACACCACCACCCACCGGGACTCTACGACCACTCACCGCAGCCTGAAACGCGACATATTGTCCAAAAAACCCGGTGACCCCGGTGTCGGTCATCGCTGACGGCCTTGGCCTCGGCTTGCTTGCCGCGAGATTGTGGCCGACGTCTTGGCAGCTACTGGGTGAGCACCGAGCGGACGGCGTCTACGACGGCGGTAGGATTGTCGGTCTGGATGAAGTGTCCACTGTCTGTAACGACTGTGTGGCTGCTGATGGTTGACAGGTTGGCGAGGTCTCGTTGGAGTTGCGGCCACAGTTCTTGCATGATCTCGTCGGTTTCGGTTGCGGTCTCTTCGGAGATGCCGGCCTCGGCCGGGTTGGTTTGTTGGTGGTCTGCTTGGAGCACGGCGAGGGGAACGCTCCCGAGGTTGCCGGCCTTTGCTGCCTGGGCGGCACTGGCTTCGAAGTCCATTTGTTCGGGGTTGTTGGACCCGTAGAGTCTCGCGATCTCGGCCCAGCTGTCGGGTGACAGGCGCTCACGGAGGCGCTGGGCTTGTTGCTCGTGGACGCTGTCGACGAGCACCAAGCCGATGATGTCGTCGGGGTGTTGGTCGGCGTAGAGTCGGACGACGTTGTGGGGGCCGGAAATTGTGTCGTACCTGGTCAGGCTGCATTTCGGTACTCGTGGATGAGTCCGTCGCACCGGGTCGATTTCAGAACTCGAAGGTCCCGGCCAGGGTGGTTGAGTGGGTCGGCGGGTAGCGGCGGTCGCTGGTCGAGCGAGCGGTGGGGCCGGTGCTGGTTGTAGTGCTCGATGTAGTCGACGATGAGCCGGTCAAGTTGGTGCTGGTTCCAGATGAGAGTGCGGTCGAGAAGCTCACGGCGGATGGAGCCGATCCAGCGCTCAGCGAAGGAGTTGGCCACCGGGGTGCGGACAGGGGTCTTGAGGATCTTGAGGCCTTCGGTTCGAAAGACCTCGTCGAAGGCATCGATGAACTGGCTGCCTCGGTCCCGAACCAGCGATCGTGAGTCGGCGAGCTGGTCGTGGTGAACAAGGAAGAGGTTGCGAGCGGCTTGGGTCGTCCAGGCTCCAGTTGGGTTGGTGGTGGTGCCCGCGTAGAAGACCTGGCGGGTGGGGATGTGGATGAAGAACAGAACGTAGTAACGGCGCAGCAGGGCGGTGTCGACGGTGAAGAAGTCACAGGCGACGGCGGCTTGGGAGTGAAGGAACTCCGACCAGGTGACATCCGATCGTTGCGGGGCCGGGTCGATGCCCTTGGCTTTGAGGATCTGCCACACCGTAGAGGACGCGATCCGGTGGCCGAGGCCTGCGAGTTCGCCGTGGATGCGCCGGTAGCCCCAGGTTGGGTTCTCGGCAGCGAGGCGGAGGACGAGTTTCCGGAGTTCGATAGAGGTTGGTGGCCGTCCTGGTCCTCGGGTGGGTTGGGGTCCAGTGGCGGGCGACTCGGCGACGGTGCCATCGGAGCAGGGTGTCGGGGGTGACGATCCAGCCAGATCGGCGAGGCCGGGGGAGTGCGGCTGCGATGGCGCCCAGCAGTGTGCGGTCGTCGTCGCTGAGCTTGGGTCGGTCGATCTGGCGGCGTAGGACGTCGAGTTGGTGGCGTAGCAC
>JAAETI010000178.1 GCA_024228555.1 bacterium
ACCTGCTTGCCTACGTTCGGTTGAGTGCGGTGGTGGTGTATGACGTTGCTGGGGGAACGTCGATGGAGATCACTCGCGACCCGATACAGGTCGCGAGCGGTGCGCCGAGCTGGTCACCGGACGGGGAGTGGCTCGTGGTTACCGTCTACCACGCCGGTGACCGTGACACCGGGCTGATGACCGTGAGACCCGACGGCGGCGACGCCGAGCGAATCACTCGAGGAGTCGAGGGTGCCGGTGCCCAGGGTCAGGGGTGGCCCATGTGGAGCTGACCCCCCAACAACACCGACCCATGACACAAAGCCGCCCAGTCCCGGCGCGCTGGAGCAGGGGCCGCAGGGAGTTGTCGCGGAGTACTCGTCCTCTTTACCAGGAGACCATTTGCAGAGGATGATGGATCCATGCCGAGTGCCGACACGCCGATGTGAACGCCGATGCCTTCGTTGGACGACCTACTTCAATGGCTGCACCCCCTTGACTTCGCGGTACTTGGGCATGGCTGGGCGAAGCACGGTCGTGACTACCTCGTGCTGGTGCAGGACATGCTCGGGTCTGACCCCGGGACGCATGAGCTCACCTTCACCCACTGCGTGCGCCTTGACTACGAGACGCGTGTTCGTGACGACGTGTGGCCGAGATCTTGGGCCGACGAGTTCCTTGACTACCAGCGATGGCTGGATGAGGGGGAGCCCGACGGGTACGTGTGGGGAACCGACTGGTCGAACGCGTACCCTGGCATCACCACCGCTGACCGGTCGAAGCTGGCCGAGGATTGGGCGCAGCGGCTCGGCAAGGACATGTCGGAGGTCAGGCTTGAGACCGACCGATTCGCGCTTCGTCTCGTTTTCCATGCGGTCCACTGGCGGAAGATCAACGAAAACACGGGGACCATTACACAGGTGCACATCCCCCTTTGAGCCCGTGGCGCGTCGGCCGGTCAGTCGCCGGACGAGCCGAGATCGCTCACATGGCCACACCCGTCAGCACCTGGACCGCAAACACTTTTCGACGCGCCCGACTGTCCTCGTGTTGCGTTCACCACCTGAGGACACAAGCGAAATGGGATACTCGCTGATCCCTATCGGGGAATCATTCGAAGAGCGGAACTAGGGAACGAAGCACCCCATACTCCACGTACTGGACGACCTGGGCCATCGCCCAGTCGATGAAGTCGAACGCCGCGTACTTGGCCGCTTCGGAGTCATCGACCAAGCGCAGGGCGAAGCCCAAGCTGACGTCGTAGAGCGGCGATCCCGGTGGGTCGACCATGAAGGTCCCGACCTCATCTCCTGAACCCAGGGCTCGGTGGTTGGCCCTCGTGAACTGGATTGTCTGGTCAGGGGCCGACGACCAGCTCCCGTCACGGAGTACAGCGACCCCCAAGAGCGGGACGCGGTGCTTGTCAATGATATTCAGTGACGCCAGGACGGCCAGCGGGGAGAGGTGGCTCTTCCCCGGCTCGCCGTGGTTCCAGTTGTAAGGCTGGAGTTCGTCGATTGCGGTGAGTGCGTCATCGCTCACGCCGGGTAGGACGCGGAGTCCGTTTGCTGGAGCGTCCTGGTGGATCGGGAATGCAGTCTTCCTTGTGGGCTCAAGTCCGTGAAGGAGGACGAGCTGCCAGGCGAGGTGGTCGAGTGCCGAACGGACGTTGTGGAAGAAGTCCCCGACGATCGCACTGAAGTCTGCGGGGAGATCCGGGACATGACCAAGGCGGGCGACGACGTTGCCTCGGTCGCCGCTCGGCTCCAAGTAGATCGCCGCCTGATACGCATCGAGCAACGTCTCCGCCACCTCGTGCACGTGGGCTAGGTGGTGTCGAGCGCGGTGGAGCTTCGTCTTCACGCCAATCAGTCGTGGGGGAAGATCCTCGATGGAGTGCGGCCGGGAGTTGATGGCTCCGAAGATACGGGCCGCACCGGTCCACGCCCACCTCTGTCAGTGGTGATGGTGTTGCCTCCGCGGCTCCCGCCCAGTCCCGGCGGTTGGGGTCAGTCGGCGGCGGTATTCGGGGATGGGTGGTAGGGGGCATGCCTTGCCGGTTCATGAGCCGAACGCGGTGGCACGATTGGCTGGTGAGCGTTCACGCCAAGACGATGCTGAGAGGGCCACGCCGGTGGGTTTGGGCGCTCGTGCTCGCTGGGGTGGTGGGGGCATGCGGGTCCACGTCCGATGGGGCGACCATGTCATCGCAGACGACCTCGACGTCCGTACTGGCAACCGGAAGCGGTGCCTTGCTTGCTCCTGCCCCGCCCGAACCCGCCGACAGTCCCCACTTCGCCTTGGCCGCTGACTGGGTCTCCCTGGAGCTGACGGTGTCGTGGGCCGAGCCAGAGACACCGCGGGGAGTGTGCGGCTCCATCTTCTGGTGGAACCAGACCAGATCATCCTGGTGGTCACCTGGGCCGGAAGGTCAATCGTGGTGGCACGTCGTCACCTCACTCGGTAGTAGCGGTCCGGCCACGCTCTTCGTTGATCCCGCGGTCGATGAGGAGTTCGGCTGTGTTGACGTGGAGGTTGCTGGTGAGCCTGATCCCGACGTCGTGACGCTGACCGAGGAGATGCTGGCCTATGAAGCTCTGATCTACTGCCACGGTAAGGAGTTCGGCTGCGAGACCATCCCGGGGCCTTGAGAGTCGCGTTCGTGTGATCCAACGGCAGAGCGTGTCGCATCACGCT
>JAAETI010000179.1 GCA_024228555.1 bacterium
ACGTGGCCGACACGTTTACGTTTATTGATGACGGGCCCCCCAATTTCTCACCCGGAGTGGCGTTGACCTATCAGGCCGCCTGGAACACCCCGTTGGTAGGGTTGCAAGATGGGGAGACATATTACGTGATCGCGCCCGACGACTTGCCCGCCGACACGATTCGGGTGAGTCCCTCCGAAACCGGAGCGCTCTCCAGCGATGGCACGAGCAACCTGGTGCGGTTTCATCTGGGCTCGCTGACCCCCGGCGGCACGCACTATTTGGGCATAGAGGGTTTGGGGATTACCCAGCCCGGGGCGAACTTGTTGGTGGGCTCTCAGTCCACGGGGATCCCCACGTTTAATCCCACGCAACTGGATGGGGAGGATGGCTTTGCGGTGAGCGGGGTGGAGGCGACTGACCAGGTGGGCGCGGTGGTGACGGGAGTCGGCGATCTCGACGGGGACGGCTTTGATGATTTCGTGGTGGGCGGGACGACGCCCTACTTGGTGTATGGCTTCCACGATCCGGATACGGGCAATTATCCCATTGATGATCCGCGGTTGGCGGGCGTGCCGATCACGATGGGCGGCGGAGTCGTCGGCCGGGTGGGCGACGTGAACGGCGATGGCTTCGATGATCTGGTGGTGGGTGATCCCACGTTCAATGGTGGGGCGGGGGCGGTGTCGGTCATCTTGGGCGGGGCCAAGCGGTTCACGGACACGATTGATGTGGCCGATGCGCGGATCTTTGGGGAACAGACGGGGGATCAACTGGGAGCCTCCCTTGTCGGGGCGAACTTGAACAACGACCAGTTTGATGACTTGGTGCTTGGGGCGCCGGGCGCGCAGGATGGGCAGGGCCAGGTCTATGTCTTATTTGGGATGGAGATGACGCCCGGGGTGGCCGGGACTTTTTACGATTCCCCTGAGCTCTCGGGTGTGGATGCCGCCCTCAGCTACATTGCAAACAACGACAGCGATGCCACCTTTATCTCCACAGAACTGAATTACCCCCGCAATAGTAACCAGCTCAGTGACGCCAACCGGCTCTCAACCTACCTGGAAGAGGACGCGGCCAGCTTGATCGGGACGGATGCGACCAGCTTGGATGGTTCGGTGTTCACGTATGACGGGTTTCTGGTGGTGGAAACCGCTGGTGCGTACCAATTCAAGATGGGCTCTGACGATAACGGACGTTTGATCATCGATGGCGACGTGGTAATCGATCAAAACGTGACGTTCAACTCACCCGCGGTCTCCTATACCTTTGACGCCCCGGGCAATTACGCGTTCTCGTTGGTACACAACGAGAAAGGGGGCAACACGGGGGTCAAACTGGAAAGCACGCTCACGGGCACGCTCACGCCGCTGACCTCGGCCCATCTGGTCACGGCGACCTGGGATCTGAGTCAGCTCGATGGTACGACCGGGTTCGTGCTGGACGGGGCCGCAGCGGATGCCGCGTTGGGCATGGATGTGGCAGCGGCTGGGGATGTCAATGGCGATACGATTGACGATGTGATAGTGGGGGCGCCAGGCGCCGATGCCGCGTACCTGGTATTCGGGAGTACGAGTCCCTACACCGCGACCCTGGAGGTGAGCGCGTTGAACGGTAAGGGCGCAGGAGCCACACTCCAGGGCAGCCTGGGAAGTCAGGCAGGATTCTCGGTGGATGGCGCGGGGGATGTCGATGGGGATAAGTTGGATGACCTGATCGTGGGGGCACCTGCGGCGGCGCCCAATGGCCTAGATGGAGCCGGTCAGGCGTATATCGTGTTTGGGAACACCCGTTCGTTTCCGAGTACGATCGATTTGACAATGTTGGATGGCACCGATGGGGTCGTGTTCAATGGCGTGACCGCGGGCGACGGCGCTGGTATGGCGGTGGCCGGGGTGGGGGATCTCACCGGCGATGGGTTTGCCAATCTGCTCATCGGAGCGCCGTTTGTGGAGCTGAATAGTCAGGCGGAAGTGGGGGTGGCCTATCTGCTGTTCGGCAGCGAGACCCTTGGAGATCTCTCCGGGCAGGCGTTCACGGATTTGGGCACTCAGGTGTTGGCCATCACCGGCCCCGAAGCGCAGGCCCACCTGGGGGCCACCGTGGCAGCTCTGGGGGATATCAATGGTGACGAGGCCCCGGACTTGATGGTGGGGGCGCCGGGGACGTCGGGGGGACAGGGCCGGGCCTATACTGTTTTCGGGATCGACCCTGATGCCTCACATCTGTTGCTCATCGATCTGTCGTCCCCCGGCACGGGGGGCGTCCAGAAGTTTGAACAGAACACAAAAATCCTGAAGCCGACTCCGCTGGCCGGTCGGCCCCAGGTCATCGCCTGGGGCTCCGAAGGGTCGCTGTTTGGCGGGATCGGGGCCAATGTGACGGCGACGCTCAAACCCTCGGTCCGGGCCTTCATCGGGGCCACGGACTCGGACCAAACGGTCACAGATGCCAAGATCTTGGCCGACGGGGCGGTGTTTATCGAGGCCTTTTCGGCCACGGATGTCAAAGCAGACGCCATCGGCAACGCGTTCGGCCTCTTTGCAGGTGTCGGGCAGGTGACGAGTACGGTCAATCTCACCGCGCAGGGCAATGATCCCCAAATGACCCATGCCTATGTGGGCAGTGAGGCCGAGGTCACCGCCAACGGAGGGGATTTTACGCTGGTGGCCGAGTCGCATGATACGGTAGACGCCAGTACCACGGCCAACTTCGGGGCTCTGATCGCAGGCGGCTCAGGGGAGACGTCGACCACGCTGGCCCGTAAGACCCAGACTCGGATCGGCCACGGCGCGACGGTCACGGCCGAGGGAGATGTGCAACTCCAGGCGTTGAAGACGACGAATCTGTTGGCCACGGCCACCTCCGCCTCAGGGGCGGTCGTCGGGGGGGTGAAGGCCGGTGTCACCGCCAACCTGGGAGTGGCCGGTAAGGAGACCGTGGAGGCGCGAATCGATGGGAACGGGACAACAGTCACCAGCCAGAACGGGGCAAACGGTGTGGTCCTGACCGCCGGCAATTCGTCCCAGGATTCGCTGACGTTGGAGGGGACGTCCTGGAGTGTCGGGGGAATTGGTGTGGCCAGGACGACGACCGATCTGATCCTGAATGAATACGCCGAGGTGGTGACCGTGAGTACCGCCACCCTCAGTGGGGCCCAGGCCAAGCTCTCGGCCGCCTTGGGGTGGGATGAGGTCAAGCTGACCTCCAGCGCTCGCACTCGGGGTCTTCTCGGCATTCCTATTGCCAAATCCACGCTGGAAGGGACCGTGGAATCCAAGGTGACGCACAACGCGAGCGGCATTGATTCTGTCGCCATCACGGAAACGACCGATAATTTGAAGGATACGGCGACGGTCAAGCAAAAGAAACAGTTTACGGTTTTTTGGACTGGAAAGGTCAAGAAATCGAAAGGCGCCAACAACATTGGGGTGCCCACCCCGGCGAACACGGCGCCGCAAGTCACGGCCCTGAACAGTGACGCTGACGAGGTGAATTTAGCAGCGGAAGGCGACGTGGTGACGCTGACTGGGACGTTTGAAGACCCAGATCTGTTGGACGTCCATACCGTGCGAGTGGACTGGGGCGATGGCCAAGTCACAGAGGATGCGTTGATCGAGCAGGGCACGGGCCTCTTTTCGGTGACCGCCACGCATGTGTACCAAAATGGCGGCATTTATCCCATCACACTCGAGGTGACCGACAGAGCGGGCCTCCTCGACACCGCGGCGGCGACAGCTGTGGTCTCGGGCACCGAAGTGGTCGACGGTGTGTTACACATCATCGGCACGAACGAGTCCGACACCATCGAGATCACGGACAGCTTCGGCGTGCCGCAGGTGCAATCCAGCATCGATGGGTATTTTCAACCGGACATTCTGGTCGACTCCATCCTGATCCGGACGTTTGAC
>JAAETI010000180.1 GCA_024228555.1 bacterium
GTCGGGGCCGACTTCGCACGGAGGGGGCAGTCGAGCCGCGTCCTCGGCGCTGAAAACCGTCGTCACCGAATCAAGGGCCAAGCGTGCCTTCGACCTGGCAGTCTCGCGAATTCGTCGCCCCCTTTCGCATAGTGTTCGACTCTTATTCAAATCAGTGACACGATTATCGAATGAATGGATGAAAACGAAGACTAGAAGTGGGCGATAACCGTTCAATGGCTTTGCCATTCGGGCCCTTTTGGCCCCATGCATGGGGCCGCGCCCTCCAAACTCTGCGCGGAGTAGCCCTGATGGAGTCTTGATTTTTTAATTTTACACGCAACAACGCATGTATACTTGGGTAGAATCTCTCTGTACACGGGATGAGCGACCCATCGTTCGCCGTTGGCGTCGAGGTTGCCGTAGACGAACAGCTTGTCGGGGTCCACCTCTTGGTGACGAGGTTGACGACGCCGAGCGTCCAATGCTGGGTACTCTCCGACCCCAGGCTCCGAACGAGCTTGTCGGTCTGGGCCCAATGCTCAGGAAGGGGGGTGGTCGGCTTCCGGAAGATTGCGGTGTTGGACGCGAGGAAGACGCATCTGGGTGGCGGCTGCTGGCTGCTGGCTGCTGGCCAAATTGCGAATCATGTCGTGACGCTCCACCAACAGGGTCCAGTACAGGCCACGTGGGTTGAGCATCCTTCGGAGGAACGTTGGCGTTCTCCGCGGCGGACCGCCTCGGTTGATCCGACGGTTGCATCGCGCAACGTCCAGGGACGCTCAGCGGAGTTCCGAGGCGGATCAGCCGCCCCGGTGTGACACCGGCTAACGAAGGCTACCCAAAACGCATGCGGGTGTGAACGTTAAACGTGAAAAGGATCTGCACCGTTACTTTCGGATTTTGGGCCAACCAGCGGTCTGCTGGTCGTGTAAACGTCGGTTATTACGTTGGTTATTACGTTGGTTATTACGTGTACACGGGTCACCTATCATCAATGGGCACCTCCCTGTAGACGACGTTCTTGATCCAGACGGCCCCGTGGTCGTCCGGTTCGGGTCCGAACACCCACACACTGTCGGGATCCCCGCACCGGGAGAACGCGACGTAGAGCTGGCGATGCGGGAAGACGTCCTCCTCGACGTGGACGCCGACCAGGCACAGCTCTCATCGTGGGCATCCTACACCTCGAGCTCCCACAGCGGGGCGTCGCAGAAGGAACACGACGTCGTCCTGTCGCCGACGTCCAGGTACTCCAGGTACTCCAGGTACTCCAGGTACTCGCCGGACCGGTCTGCAGGCGGGGCCGGGTCGGCCACGTGAGGGTGCGTTTTCTTGCTGTAAGGGCGCGTTTTCTTGCTGTAAACGCGCCGCCGTCGCGTATCGACGTGTCCATCGGGCGTGACGACGGGAGGAACGACGTTCGGGTCGCTGTTCTCGTCGGGAACGCACCGATCGTCTTCCATTCGATCCACGTCAGCATCGATCATCTCGACGTCTTGGGCCCACTCCTCGCCCGCATACCGCGTGTTCGCGCGTCTCTCGTGAGGACTGCGAGTACGCATCCTGGCGGGCGGCCCGACGGGGACGTGACGGGCGCGTGGCTGGGATTCGGAATGTTTCGGTTCGTTCCGGGCCCGTTTGACGTGATGTTCAGCCCGAGAGCGACGTTCCGCAAGCGGCCGCGCCGTGAACGGGTCGTCAGCACGCAATACGGATGACTGGATCGATTACAAAGATACCAATTGGTAGACTGTCGTAACATTCATGGACTCGTCATCACCCTGTTGCCAGTGCCACTGGCAGCAACGGCAACAAACGTCTCCGATCCAGCGGGACCCCCCCACGTCACGGACTGCCAAGGATTATCGGCAGGAGTCGACCGGCTCGTCCACGTCACGCCGTCCGGACTCGTCATCACCCTGTTGCCAGTGCCACTGGAAGCAACGGCAACAAACGTCTCCGATCCAGCGGGACCCCCCCAC
>JAAETI010000181.1 GCA_024228555.1 bacterium
AACTTCCGGATACCGAGGGATCCCGCGATGTAGAGTTCGTTCTTGCCGTCACCGTCAAGGTCGCGAATGAGAATGGAGTTGTTGGCGCCGAGTGATCCGTCGAGGATATCCCATTGCCTGAGTGCACCAAGGCTGACCGTGCCTCCGGACTTGTGGATGTCAATGATCACAAGATCACCGCTGAGGGTCGTAAGCACTAGTTGCTCTTCTGGGAAACTAGGAATGGACAGCTTGCCCACAGCGATTCCTGTGAGGCCGGAGAGTTTTGGCCAGCTCGTTCCATCGAACTTGATCGTTGAATCGAGCTGGAGCATAGACGGGGATGCAAGACTCATCACTTGGGTGGGAATCTAGGTACGACGCTCGCACGCACAGCGACCGAGAGCTCAGCGGTCTGCCCATCGAGCACGATTGCTTGGAATGCGAAGGTTGTGCCAAGAGGGAATGCCTTGGCGGCGATTGGGACTGGGAGGTCGATGTGGCCTGTGTTGCCTGTGCCTTGCATGACACCGGAGCCGACGGCGAACATGGTCGCAGGATCGAGCCAGAACTCACCGAGAACAAATGGACTTGGCGTG
>JAAETI010000182.1 GCA_024228555.1 bacterium
CCTCCGGCACGTCGACGGGGTAGCATGGTTGGTACTCACCCTCCTCTACGGGACGGGCATGAGACTCAAGGAGTGCCTTCAGCTCCGCGTCCAGCATATCGACTTCAGGCAGAACGAGATCACGGTGCGTGACGGTAAGGGTGGCAAGGATCGGAGAACCGTGCTGCCGGAGGTCGTCAAGCCGGCGCTCAAGACGCACCTGGCCGAGGTGAGGAAGATCCACCAGCAGGATCTCAGCGAGGGCTTTGGCCACGTAGAGCTGCCCAACGCGCTCGCCCGGAAGTATCCAGCGGCGGAGAAGGAGTGGCGCTGGCAGTTCGTCTTTCCCTCGACCAAGCGGTCCCCCGACCGGCGAAGCGGGATCGTCAGGCGCTTCTACACATCACCCCGGACCATCCAGCGAGCCTTCAGGCGCGCGTTGCGAGCCGCACGCATCCACAAGCATGCGTCGTGCCACACCTTGCGGAGCGCTTCGGCATGATGCTACACCTCTTGAATAATGCCTTATTTATAGGCGATTTCTGCTTGATTGGGGTCGTTCCGCGGGAGTGCACGGCCTTCGTGCACGGCCTGGACTTCTAGTTGCACCGCAGCCAGGGAGAGATGCTCGCGGTTGATGATCCAGGGCGTCGATTCGACGACTTGTGTCGCTGGCAGGGTGTCTTCTCGAATTAGACGGTAAACAACGGTTCGGCTGACTCTGAGTTCCTTTGAGGCTTCGTCGGCCGTCAGCCATTCCTTGCCGTTTCGATGGTTGGGAAGACGGTAATAGTAGCGGGTGCTTCGAACGCTATGGACACGCCAAGTCTTTCCGGCACCCGTCCGGTGCCCCAGACGATTCAACGTAGCTGCAATCGCCTGATCACTGCAGACCTTCGATAGCTCTCGAATCAATTCGATAGAGCTCTTCTCCGTCCTTACGCGGCGTTGCCCTGTGCCGTTGTAGCGCGGCCGAAGCTCGGTGTGTACTCCACCCTTCCAGTGCAGCTGTAGAACATGGCGTCGTTGATCATCATTGTTATCAATGACGATTTCGTGCATAACAGTTCTCAAGATGCGTTTCTTTAGTTCATTCGATGCGCCTGGATGTCTCCAAAGTGCAGGAAGATCGTTTCCCAGCTGGAACAGACGTTGTTTATCCTCGTCCGTAAGGTCATGGCGGACTCTGTCGAGCGCAGTAAGTTCGTCTTCGATACGAGAAACGTTTGACAATGCCTCGTTCCACCGGGCTTCGAGCTCGCCGGCGACCAGGCGGTTGTCCGGATCGACAGCGTCGTACTGACGCTGTGCACGGCGGACCTCGTAGTGAGCCTTTTCCAGAGCGAGCTCCAGAGAGTGGCGCTTCTCCAATCGGGCCTCACCCAGGTGCTCGAGGGCGCTCAGGGCAGCCTTGACCCCTGCTGGCTGAATGGCCGCGAGCACCTGCTCTTCGACCGCGCGTTCGATGCTCACGCCGCCCACGGTCAGGCATGCAGAGTGTCCGCGATCCGTTCGGCCGCCGCTGCAGCCGTAACGCGACACCCGCCCACCCTTGCCGCTGTAGGCGACGAAGAGTTTGCGACCGCAGCGACCGCAGCGCAACAAACCGGCTAGCAGTGCCGAGCCACGTCTGGCCGCACCCCGTGTGGTTCCTCCTCGCACGCTTCGATTCGACTCCAGGATCCGTGAATTCTCCAGGTACTCGTCCCACGTAAGATACCCCGGATGGTTGTCGAGCAGAAGGACCTTCCACTGATCCTGCGGTTTTCGCTGCCGCGTCGTCGTCTTTCTGGCTCGACCGTCCACGACGATAGTCTTCTCCTTGGTGCGGCCGTAGGTCAGCGCACCTGCGTAGCTGGGATTCTTGAGGATCTGGTTGATCCGGTGAGCGGCGGGTAGGCGCCACACAACCTCGTGGCCTTTGGTGCCGGGCCGAACCTCGGGCAGGGGTATCTTCTCGTCGCGGTACCACAGCGTCGTCTGACGTGCCGAGCCGAGTTCACGGAACTTCCGGAACACGCCCTCGAGGGCTCGCTGCACCTGCCGGTCCGGGATCTTCTCGATCCGGTCCTCTTCGTTGCGGACCAGACCCACCGGCATCTCCCACATGGCGTGTCCTCGCCGTATCTTCTGCTCGAAGGCCTCACGAGCACGTTGGCGCAGGAGACCTAGCTCGAACTCCGCCATGCTTCCCTTCAGTCCGAGCAACAGACGGTCGTTGAGCTCACGCGGCTCGTAGATGCTTTCGACGTCGATGATCAGCGTCTCGGTCAGGGCGCACAGATCGATCAGGTGATACCAGTCTCGATTGTTCCTGGACAGCCGCGAGGCTTCAAGGGCCAGGACGGCCCCTACCTCTCCCCGACAGACCGCGGCCAATAGCCGCCCGAAGCCAGGACGGTCCTGCAGACCGCTGCCGCTCTTGCCCTGGTCTTCATCGATGACGATCGTGCTGGCGAATCCCAGCTGACGAGCGCGCTCGGCCAGGTCGTACTGCCGCCGCCCGCTCTCTCGATGATGACGGACCTGATGCTGACTCGACTGGCGGACGTAGACGTACGCAGCACGCCGCAGATGGTCATCACGGATCTTGTCGTTCATGCTCACCCCCTTGCGGATCATTGTCGGATTCCAGGCGGATGACCTCGACCAACAACTGAGCGAGGAGGGCCTGGACCTCGCGATCGACGGCCCGGGAGAAACGCGGGCCGATCGTGTTTCTGGTGAATTCAAGTCTGCTCTGCCGCGGCGGATGGAGAAGCTGGTTCCTGCTCATCGCTACCTCGCTGGTGGTTTGATGAGCTACTAGGACTATCGGCATCCTCCGCGGCAAGCAAGGTGTGCTGGTCGACCAGCTCGGCCAGCTGTCTCAGGGCGCCGATGGCGATCACCGGAGCGTCCTCGTCACGGAGCGACTCGCACCGCTGTGGATCAAGCATCCAACTCGGGATGGCCAGCTGCAGCCCGTCCTCCAGCCGGACAACGAGGCACGGCTCCACCTTACGGCGAAGGCTCCGGACGACCTCTACTTCCTGGTCGAAGAACGGGTGGTGCCGGTAGCAGACCCGGGTGAGTTGGAGTTCATGAGCAGTGCGTTGACTCGTTGCGACACTCTTTCGCAACCGAGCTACTCCGGCAGGGTTACGACATCCGAACCGTCCAAGAATTGCTGGGTCACGCCTCCGTGAAGACCACGATGATCTACACCCACGTGCTGAATCGCGGAGGGCAGGGGGTGACCAGCCCGGCGGACGGTCTCTGAGCGCAGTCTCCATCCGAACGCCCTGGGCGACAACGCAGTGCCGCTTAACTCCCTCGGCCCATACCAGGGCGAATCGTTGAGCCGCCGCCGTTTATCCGCCAACCCCGATGACGCCCTGCCAACCAGTGACGACGGCCGCGTTCAGCTCTAAGTCGCTTAGAATGAGAAGATCAAGCCCAAGGCTCGCGGGGCCTGTAGCCGCCTATGCGACACACCAGAGTCCCACATAACGCCTTGGGCCTCGCCGGCTGTGCGCTATACGTACACACGAGCGTGCGTATAGCGGATGCAGCGAGCCTCACCCGAGAGAGTAAGTCCTGTCGATCCAGGGGCTGAGGCAGTGCGGATACGGGCTCACACGTGCCTAGGCGGACAGAACCATGTCGCGTAATGCGCCTTGGCGGGTCTCCACGAGCCCCAGGTCGGCACCAGCTGAGGCCGGTTATCCGTATACGTCGATGTCGCGTTGACACCTGACCCCGAGATTTGTTAAAGTCGCCCTACGGCGCGGATTCCGGGGCTTCGGGGTCCATCTGAGGAGAATCCGGCTGGTCGTGTTATGCGGACGCCAGATGTCGCATAAAGGAATAAACAGACTGGCTGCTTAGTTA
>JAAETI010000183.1 GCA_024228555.1 bacterium
CAACACATCCGGGCGGTTGCTACCGGTCGCATCGAAGCAACTCGGGGCAACGTAGGGGCGGCTGCTCTAGTGCAGATTCGCGAGGTGCTTGGCCTCATCCTCGACGTCTCCGAATAGATCGCAGGGGTGTCGCGTTGCTAAATGCTTTGCTAATGGCATCCAGCGCCCTGGAGCGGTAACGGGCGGTAGGGAGCGGATTGGCCGGTCGCCAGATGCCGCTCAGGGGTGCTGGTTACCGCAGAACGACGCCAGATGCCGTCAAGGGGAGGTTTGTTCAAGTCCCCCCTCCGACACTCTTCGCATAAGCCCTGGTCAGAGCGTTTTCGACGCTGCGGCCGGGGCTTCCTTGCGTCTTGAGGCAGGTTCGGTCAGGCCTGTGACCTGGGGTTTTGTGGTGTGTCGGAGGGGTGGACCTCCAGAAAACCGTCCATCGTGAGGTTGGTGCGAAACCCTGTGGGGCTCGGAAACTCCGTCGCCGCAGGTCATGCAGCGGGTTTGTACTCGTTGATGAGGCCGTCGTACCGGGCCGTTCGGAGAATCGTGACGGTCGCCTGTGGAGTGTCTGGAGGGTCCGTGGTGGGCGTCGGCGGTCGTTGTTCGAGGGAACGGTGGGGCCGGTGCTCGTTGTAGTGCTCGACGTAGTCGGTGACGAGGCGTTCGATTTGGCGTTGGTTCCAGATGATGGTGCGGTCGAGCAGCTCGCGCCGGATCGATCCGATCCAGCGCTCGGCGAACGTGTTCGCTGCTGGAGTGCGGACGGGGGTACGAAGGATCTTGTGGCCTTCGGTTCGGAAGATCTCGTCGAAGCTGTCGATGAACTGGCTGCCGCGATCGCGGACGAGAGCACGGGTGCCGTCGAGGAGTTCGGCGTGGCGGAGGAACAGGTTGCGGGCTGCCTGGGTGGTCCACGCACCGGTGGGGTTGGCGGTCACACCCGCGTAGAAGACTCGTCTGGTCTCGATGTGGATGAAGAACAGTACGTAGTGGCGGCGAAGCGTGGCGGTGTCGACGGTGAAGAAGTCACACGCGACGGCGGCTTGGGAGCGCAGGAACTCAGTCCAGGTCACCGCCGAGCGCTTGGGTGCGGGGTCGATGCCGTTGTCTTTGAGGATCTGCCACACGGTGGAGCAGGCGATCCGGTGGCCGAGGCCGGCCAGTTCGCCGTGAATGCGTCGGTAGCCCCAGGTTGGGTTGTCGGTGGCGAGGCGGATGACGAGTTGTCGGATCTCGTTCGAGGTTTGTGGGCGGCTGTGTTTCCCCTGATCAGCGCCCTCGACCGAATATTCGGCCCCAAACCTTCGCCGGTTGACTCAACCACCTACCCCTCAGAAACGTCCCGGCCGTTCACCACCTCAGCCGATCCTGACAAGGCTCCAACGAATGAGAGCTGGCCTACGCTTGGGCAACGAGCGGCCCATAGGACTTGATCGAGACGAACGCTGCAGTCGAAAGAGCAAGTGCAGACACGCTGGCCATCTGTCCCGGGATACCGCTCACGTCGAAGGAGATTTCGGAAGGAGAGGACACCGCTCCGGGTACAAGGTGAGTTTGGTTGATAGTGAGCAGCATCGCAACTGTCTGATCGCAGCCCTGCAAGACAATGCGGCTGCACCCCCCCAAGTCTGCGAACGCCCCCATTGCCATTTGATACTGGACACCCGCCACACTATTAGTACCGACAATTTCCAGGCTGAAATCAGCAAGAACGGCGGCAGGATAACGTAACCATCGACTGTCGAACAGGAACGATGAGTCTGACTCTATCGTACCGGTAGCCTGGGGGTAGGCGAAGCTGTCGAGCACGAGGTCGACGCTGGAACAAGCTGCGTAGGCCGGGGTCGTGGCCAAAGAAGTGATCGTTGGAGCACTGAACGCCGCCCCCGCACCAATCTGAAGGGCCCGCCGACGGCTCAGGCGCGACCTCGCGTCGGGATGACCGTCTGCCCTGTTCGCCATGGGTCACACTGTACCCGACCGGGCAGCGGACAACGCGAGAATGGTGCGAATGGCCCGGGGCAGCACGATCCGCATGATATAGGGGTGATCTTGAGGGCACCGTTGCGTTGACGGATCCGGTCCCCAGCAGCGAGCGTGTTCGGGTGAACCACCACTTCCCCGCCGAGTCCACTTCGTTTGCCGGGTACCGGTTCCCGCCCGAGGTGGTCTTGCTGGTGTGCCGCCCGGAAAGTCCGTCGCCGCAGGTCAGGCGGCATTTCGGTATTCGTGTATGAGGCCGTCGCATCGGCTGGTTCGGAGCACGGTCACCGACGGCGGTGGTGTGTCGGGTGGGTTGTTGCCTGGTGTAGGTGGCCGTTGCCCGAGTGATTGGTGGGGCCGATGCTCGTTGTAGTGGTTGATGTAGTCGACGGCGAGGCGTTGGAGCTGTCGTTGGTTCCAGATGATGGTGCGGGGCAACCCTCCGGGTTGCTTGAGGAGCTCGCGGCGGATCGATCCGATCTAGCGCTCGGCGAACGTGTTCGCTACTGGCGTTCGCACCGGTGTCTTGAGGATCTTGAAGCCCTCGGTTCGGAAGATCTCGTCGAAGGTATCGATGAACTGGCTGCCGCGATCGCGTAGCAGAGCCCGGGCGCCTTCGAGGTGTTCGGCGTGGCCGATGAACAGGTTCCGGGCGGCTTGTGTGGTCCACGCGCCGGTGGGGTTGGCGGTGAGGCCGGCGAAGACCACCTCGCGGGTGTTGACCTTGATGAAGAACAGGACGTAGTAGCGGCGCAAGAACGCGGTGTCGACGGTGAAGAAGTCGCACGCGACCGCGGCTTGGGACTGCAGGAACTCGGTCCAGGTCACGTTCGATCGGTTCGGAGACGGATCGATGCCGTTGTCGGTGAGGATCTGCCACACGGTTGTCTTGGCGAGCTTGTGGCCGAGCCCGGCGAGTTCGCCCTGGACGCGGCGGTGGCCCCACGTCGGGTTCTCGGTGGTGAGACGCACGACCAGGTCGCGCAACTCGACACTGGTGGGTGGTCGACCCTGGCGTCGTTGTTCGGGTGGCTGTGTCCAGTGGCGGGCGCTCCGTTTGCGGTGCCAGCGCAGCAGGGTCTCGGGTGTCACGATCCAACCCTCGCGAAGCCGGCGGGGGAGTGCTGCGACTACATCGCGCACCGCCCCCACTGAATCCCTTGACCAACAACCGCCACGACCCAACGGCGCCGGCAAGCACTCGGCCACGCCGCGACCGGCCCTTCGAGTCGTGCGAACCACCCGATGGGACGGCCTTGTCGACGATTGCCAAACGCGCTCTGACCTGCGGCGACGGCATTTCAGGCACTCACGGGCTGGG
>JAAETI010000184.1 GCA_024228555.1 bacterium
CAGGCGTCGAGGCGGCTGGTTCGGCGAGAGGATCGTACGCGATAGTCGATACCGGCCAGGTCCTCTGGCCGGACCGTACGGGACCCTGAAGTGTTTGCCCGATCGTAGTCCCTCCCCCGTGGGAAGGGTCAAGCAGAAATCCCCGCCTCGATCTAATGGTCGCCCGGTTCCCGCTCGAGGCCGGGGTCCGTTGGCCCAAGTCGGTCGTCTCCGTTCAGCTCCTGGGTCGTTCGGGATCGATTTCTCTGAGCTGTTCCAGGAAGTGGTCGACATAGGTCGGTCGTGCATCGAGGGCTGCGGTGACGGCATACCAGTGGCGGCACAGACCGGGGCGAGTGATTCGTATGGCGACGAGCTCTCCGGCCTCGAGCTCCGGTTGGACGATCCAGCCGGCGACTGCGGTGACACCGAGGCCGGCCCGGACCAGCTCGATGGTTCCATCGGTGACGGGGATCTCGGTGACTCGTCGGGGTCGGACTCCGTGGGGTCGTAGGACCTGGTTGAGCAGGTCGCTGTTGTCTGCCCGCCCAACGAAGACCGTCTCGTCTGCGAAGTCGCGGGCGGAGAGGACCGAGCGGGTGGCCAGGCGGTGGTCGGGCGCGACGATGGCCATGATCTCGTCTCGGAACAGGGGGACGACGCTGAGTCCATTGTCTTGTGGTGGCGATGTCGTGAGGGCGATCTCGAGTCGATCCTGACTGATCGCGTCGATCGGCCGGATGTAGGCCTCGGAACCAACACTGACCTCGACGCTGGGGTGGGAGCGGGAGAAGTCCTGTACCACGGCTCCCAGCCAGTGGTAGCTGGTTGCGCATTCGCTGCCGATGCGCAGGGTGCCGTCGACTCCGTCGGCCAGACGGGTCAGTCGATTGTCGAGTTGGTCGATCTCGTCGAGCACGGTGTGGGCGGTGTCTAGGAACCGGAGGCCGGCGGTTGTCGGTGTCATGCCGTGGGGTTTGCGTTCGAACAGTTGGACCCCGGCCGCCGTTTCGAGTCGTCGGAGCTGATAGCTCAATGCCGGTTGGGTCAGGTGGAGTGCGGCGGCTGCTCGTTTCATCGATCCCAGGTCGGCGATCGTCGCCGCCGCCCGCAGGGTGCTCAAGGACAACTCTCCAAGTGACATAAAGACTCTTTATGTAGAGATAGAGGATTCGTATTGGATTCGATGATACTCGACTGCCTACGCTCAAGGCCACGAGCGCCGGTCGGCCGCTAACGGTCGTAGAGCGTTGGGAGACTCCGAGGGGATTACCAGTGACTGTTTCGACCAAATCGAATCTCCCGAGGCTTGAATGGCTCCATATCCCCTGGAATGGGCGCCACGTTGCTCTCCCCTGCCATTGGCGACCGGGGCGGGGCGGGGCGTCGGTGTTGTTCGTTCACGGCCTCGGGGGCGCAAGGGAGAACTTCTCCGCGGCATTCCAGAGCCGGGGGCTGGCCGACTGCACGCTTGTGACGTTCGACTTGCCCGGCACAGGGCTGGCCCACTTCGACCCCGAGTGGGGCCTCGATGTGACCGCCCTGGCCGACATCACTCATACCGTGGCGGAACACATCCTCCCCGGGCCCTACTACCTGGCCGGGGCCAGTATGGGGGGTCTCATCAACCTGTTGCAGATCCGCAGGCACGGGCTCGGCCGCATCCAGGGCGTTGTCAGCCTCGAAGGGCAACTCGCCCCCGAGGACTGCATGTTCTCCCGCCGAGTAGTCCCCCACGACCTGGTCTCCTTCACGACCACTGTCTTCCCGGACATGGCGGCGGAACTCGCCGCCTCAAACAGCGTTGGCGACCGGCTCATCGCCCAAGCGATGGAGGTCAATGTCGATGTGCGGGCCTACCACGCCTACAGCTTCGAAACGGTGGCCGAGTCCGACTCCGAACAGCTTCTCCCGCAGTTCTTAGCCATTAACGCACCAACCCTGTTCCTCTACGGTGACGCCAACCGTCAGCTGTCCTACTTGCCAACCCTCCGGGCCGGCTCCACCGCTATCGCCGAGATTGCCGGCAGCGGCCATTTCCTGTTCTACGACAACCCTCACGCAACGTTCGCAACCATCGCGGAGTTCATTCATGAGCCCAACTGATCGACCGGCGAGCGACCAGGCACCGACCAGCCCCGTCCGCCAGATCCGTGTCTTCTTCTACGGACTGCTCATCGACGAGGCGATTCTCCGAGACAACGGTGCTACGCCCACAGACCCACGCCAAGCCGTCGTCGACGACTACCGGCTTCGCATTGGGAGCAAGGCCACCCTTGTGCCCGCCAACGGCGAACGGGTCTACGGCATGGTCTTCACCGTCCCCGCTCCCGAGCTGCGAGACATCTACGCCGCCCCCGGTCTGCATTGCCACTACCCAGAGGCCGTCGTGGTTGAAACTCTCGAGGGAGAACAGCTCCCGGCTGTCTGCTACAACCTCGCAGTCGAACCCGACCACTCCGAGCGCGACGCTGGCTACGCCGACCAACTGCGGGTCAAACTCGCGGCGGTCGGTCTGCCCTCCGACCATGTTCCGGGGCCGGCGGCGTGAAGTGGGGCGAGCTTGCTCACGGAGCAACAGGCGAGACTTAGCCGGGGACCCATCCAGCTGACCGTAGCTCCCAAGCTTGGACCGGCATCCCGGTTGGCTCGTGGCCGAGCACACGGGTGCCGCGTGATGCCATCATTTCAATGGGTCGGGATACTCCCTCTCTCAAGGTTCGACGGCTCCAGCCGTTGGCAGTTCCTCGACCAGTTCCGCTGGTTCTCGTGCCTCACCCTGCGCTTGGGGCTTCGTCACCCGGCCATAGGTCATCCAGTTGAGGGCCTGGTGGACGTATGCGTTGAGGGTATCGTGCGCATTCTCTATGCAGGAATCGCTTGCCGCCAAAGCATCTTCGTATTCCAGTTTGGTGAATCGCAGCCGATCGTAGGGCCAGTCGTTGTCCGAGACAACAGCTGGAGCTGCACAACGTCAGCGGTCATCGCCGTCACAACACTGAGCCTGGGAAAAGTTATGCACACCCTCTAATGGGCGGCGCCGTCATGCCGTTTTGAGCAGCTGTGCAACGACACAGGAATGACAGTGGAAACGACACGGTTTGTCAATCGATTCCGCGGCTTGCCGCTACTCCCAGTGAGACCGTCGTTGGCGGCGGCAACCCACCCGTGGCCCTTCAAGGCCCGAGCCAGCCACCACAATCGGCGGTCGACGCACAATGAGCACCCGAGCGCCGCAGTGCCATTCGGCGCTATTCGGTCTGTCGCTCGTTCGTATCCGGGATCTAGTGATCGGGGCGCCCGTTTAAGGACCGTTGTGCGGATCGGCACCGACGATAAGCCTTGGTCATGGGAGGACGTGTACGGGGGTTCCGATTGAGGCCCACTCGAAGAGCGCTGCAGCATGTCCGATGCTTTGTCGCACGCAGCCAGCTGAATGGAACTCGCCGAGCTGTTCTTCGGTCTGCATGGGTTCGCCGTTTGCGTTGTTGGGGATCGAGTGGAAGCCAATCGCGATGCCGCTTGAGGCGCGTGTGAAGCGCACCATGAACCACATGGTGATGTCGTCGTGTCCGGCAAAGGCGGTCTCTGACATGGAGAAGACCTCGTAGATACCCGGAGCCGGTACACCCTCGCGGCCGGACACGAGGTAGGTGTCGGCGACGGTGTCGTTTTCTTCAACGATCCAGACCCGTTGCGCGGCGTTGGCGTACACAATCCGCCGACCCGACCCGGTGGCTTCCGGCAGCGGTACGGTGGTGTCGGGGTTGGCGAGGCCAGCGGCGACGTTGCCGAACTCTTCGAAGGGTGATACAGCCGCTGCGTCACCAGAGGCAACGACGAACACACGGGTGGTGGTGTCCTCGGTCATGCCTTCCCGCTCGACGGTCCCGCCGATGACCGCCACTAGTCGACCGGCGAGGTCCTCTCGGATCGAGATAGTCAGGTCGGGGGTGGCTGCCCATGATCCCCATCCTTCTGTCATTTCGGAACCAAGACTTGCAAAGAATTCGTAGCTTCCCAATGCCGCCTGTGACGGCGGAGCCATCAGCCTCCACGCCCGCTCGTAGTCGCCCGCGGCGAGCGCCCCGGTCCATTCCCTGAATGCGTCGAGCGTCATTTGCTCCAGCGGATCCATCTCCATCGTCGTGGTACTACCGGCAGTGGTTGTAGCGACGTTGGGTTGCGTCGACACAACGCCCGACGCTGCGCCGCTGCCAACCGTGCCACACGAGGTGAGGATTAGGGCAAGCGTCGCAACCGCGACGGTGTGCGCTGCGTTCCGTTCCATTATGCCGCCAATCTGTTGCGACGGTCCATGGTACAGCGCCGACCGCTCATGTCAGGAAGTCGATCAGGCGTTCGGTGACGATTTGGGTTTGGTCGGAGACCATGGCGTGGTTGCAGGCAGCCAGTAGCTCTGCGGTGCCGTTGGGCAGCTCCCGGTTGGCCCGCTCCACTGAGGCAGGACCGTCGTAGAGGTACTCTTGCTCACCGACGAGCAGCAGGGTGGGCATGGTCAGCAGCCGGAACTCGCGATCGGCAAAGACCCGGGGTGGGGTCTGCTGATACTCCTCGTCGGGGGTGGGTGGCACGGTCGTCGCCATGAAGACCGGGGCAGTTCGCAGCGCGCGCCGCAAAGTGACGGTCGGTGGCCCCGGTTGTGGTGTCCAGGGAGCTGATTCCAGCGTCGCCAGGTTCCAGCGGCACCAACGGTTTGTTTATCGGGCCGTGATAGCTGCCCGTTCGGAGGATCCGTCGCAGCGATCACCGAGCGGCATATCTTTCTAAGGCGTCGTTGGGTCGACCTTGATCAAGTACAGATCCCTCGATCCGAGCTCGTCGGTGTAGCCGGTCAGGATGTACCCACCGTCGATAGTCTCCTGGAGCGTGTAGCCGGTGTCCTCGCTGGTCCCACCAAAAGTCTCGAACCACTCCGGGTTTCCGGCGGAGTCAGTCTTGACGAGATAGGTGTCCCAGTTGCCGGCTCCGAAGCTAGTCGTGTACCCGATGAGGGCGAGTCCGCCGTCGGCGGTGTGCGTGCCGGTGATGATCCGGTCGTCCTTCGCCCCCCCGAACACCTGCGTCCACTCGGACTCTCCTGCTTCATCAAGGCGAATCAGATAGACGTCGTAGCTGTTGGCCCCGAAGCTGCTCGAATACCCCATCACGGTGTACCCGTCATCGCTGGTGTCGATCGAATGGGCGACATCGTCGCCTCTATCACCGAAGGTCCTCTCCCACTCCAGCCCACCAGAGGCATCGGTCTTGACCACATAGGCATCTCGGCCGACGGCGTCGAATCCATTCGTGATACCGGCAGCGACATACCCGCCGTCGTCGGCTTGCCTGATGGCGAAGACGCGGTCGACGTCATCTCCACCGTACGTCTGCGACCACAGTTCGTTGCCGTCCTCGTCGACACGGATGAGGTAGGCGTCGAGGTCTCCGGCGCCGAAGCTGTCCGTTTCCCCAGCGATGATGTAGCCGCCGTCAGCCGCCGGCTGGATGGCCCAGGCATGCTCATCTCCCGCACCCCCAAAGGTGGTCTCCCACAGCAGCGTTCCGACAGAATTGGTGCGGAAAAGGTAGACATCCACACCACCTGCTCCGAAGCTGCTGGTGAACCCGGCAACCACGAACCCGCCGTCCGCAGCCTGGACTACCGACCAGCCGTTGTCCACATCGATGCCACCGAACGTGCGAGCCCAGAGCTCGTCACCTGCGGCATCGGTGCGCAGTAAATAGGCGTCCGTGCTTCCCGCCCCGAAGCTCGAGGTCCCGCCGACAACGACGTACCCGCCGTCGTCGGTCTGGTGCACCGACACCCCCCTGTCGCGACCCTCCCCTCCGAAGGTGTGCTCGAAGACGACATCCACGGCGGATGGCTCTACGACGACCGTCGACGGTGGCTCGGTCACGGTCGTTGGCGCCGGAGGCACTGAAGTGGTTGGCTGCGACACCGGAGCGAGAGTCAGCGGTGCGGCAGACGATGTGGTGGGATCGGTCGGCGTCGGCTGCACCGACGTCGAGCTGCATGCGGCCAGAAGGGCAACCGCCAGCACGGCGACGCGCCGAATCGAGGCGGGGTTGACCATGCCCATCCAACAACGATCGATGGTGCCGCGGGTGATTGGGCCGACGGGCTTTTCGCTGATCCCCACTCGGTTGCCTGCTTTCAGATTCGACCGCTGCCGGATCACAGTTCTCGACCAGATGGATCGCTGTAACTGTGCCATATTGCCCCGGCTCACCACAGAGTAGGTGGTTCTGCGCCGTGGCGGGGGTGAGCCCTCGTCTTCGGTGGTGGTCATGTTGGCATCGGGAATGTCGCATTTGCTGTGTCGGGCGATGCGGTCGCCGTATGCATGGATCGCACCGCTTCCGTGATCTAGACGTCACCCGGCAGCTCATTCCGAATTCGCCAATCCCATTGAGAAAGATGGGCAAGGATCTCTCTGAGGTCCCTGGCGAACGCCACGATCTCACGCTAGCCGGTGTCGATGACAACCGCCTCGTCGGCCCGGCGACAACGTATCCCGGCACGTTCCCGGCGATCGCCCGCTCCCAAGCAAACAGGGTGTCGCCGACAGCACCGAATTGGACGGCGGCAGCGTCGTGGTCGCTGCAGTGCCTGCGGTCGTGGGGCCGGCCGAGTTGCTCGCGGTAGTGGCCGTGGAGCCGTCTGAGCAAGCCCCTGCACCGGGAACTAAGAGGCCCAGGGCGGGCCCTCAGAAACACGGGTCTCGACTTTGCTGGCCTGAGACGATGCATGCGGCCCATCGTGTCGATGCCTTGGTGCCGGCCGAGCGCGATGGACCTAGGAGCGCGGCAAATGGAATTGGCTCAAGGTCGTCCTTGAGAAGTGTCGATCCGGCGCGACGCTTTCGGCCCTGCCCAACCGCGGCGGAGACTCAGTCCCAGTTACACAGACCCTGGTATTGCACCTGGATCACCGGGTGGCCGGACGTCTCAATCACGGTGGGAATAAGACACGCGTCTATGGAACCGTCTGGCTCCACAATGAACTGCGCCACGGCCGTCGTGGCACCGGCCACCGAGAACCGCGGCCACACAAAATTGCCGAGGCTCCAGGCTATGGGCTTCCCCTCGTAGAACCCAAGCGGTTGGAGCCGATGCGGATGGTGCCCAAAAATGCCGTCTGCGCCTGCGTCAATCATTGCTTCGGCTCTCGCTATGTCCTCTTGGCGTGGTTGTGTGTCGAGTTCCACACCCCAGTGGATGGACACAAACACGAGGTCTGCCACCGCGTCCGCTGCCTCCACCGCGGCCACCATCGTCTCTATTGTGTCGCCGTCCGCCATGCCCGGATCGTCGGCGGTAGCGATCCAATCTGCCCAAGGCACCACTCCCCCAAATCCCAGGACGGCAATGGTCCATCCGTTGATTTCAAAGAGGGCCGGTTCGTGGGCCTCCACCGCGTCCTCCCCGGTACCAACGGCGGCCATGCCGGCCGTCTCCACGTTGATCCGAGTATCCAGCAGAGCTTCTTCCCCCCAGTCGCCACTGTGATTGTTCCCGAGGTTGGCGACCTCAACGCCTGCAGCCTGCATCGCCAGAAGGGCATCGACGTCACAGTTGAAGGCGAACGTCTTTGCGAGCCGGCTGCCCAGTTCCGAAGCGGCACACTCCAGGTTCACGATGGTCAGGTCATCTTCGAGGAAAACCCCTTGAAGCCCAGAGAAAGCGTGTGCATAACCCTCGCGGCGGAACGCATCGATGTAGTTGGGGTCGAGGTTGGTGTCACCCACCCCGGATATGACCAATCGTCCCTTGGGCGGAATGGTGGTGGTCGTTGTGGTGGTGGTGGTGGTGGAGGAGGTCGTCGTGGACGTTTGAGCCACCGTGGGCGCCGCCGTGACGCTGGATTGGTTGACCTCGGCGGAGTCGGCGATGTCTCGAGTGGGGCTGCACGCAGCTGCCGCCACGGCTAGAAGACCAACAGAAACGATTTTGCGATACATCGGACGCCCTTGCTGAGTCAGCGAAACGGTAGCGCAATAACCATCCTGGGGTGGGATTATCTACGCCACAGATGCGGGCTGGGTAGCCGCCGGCGATCTGGGTTGACAGACCCCTCTCTCGCGTGACGCTCGAATTGGCCTTCTCGACGGGTGAACGATCGGATACCTTCCTGACTTCGAGGTCGGCGACATAGTAAAAGGGATCGGTCGTCCTCGACCCGGACGGTTTCCCATTGCTCTATGTGGGATCGCGGGTGGATCGATACAAGGTGCTGGCGCTGGATCGAGAGGTCCCCACCGAGATCTGGTCGCTGCCGTCTTCGTTCGTCGACGGGCTCTGGAGCAAAGACCGGGATTCATCGGCAGTGATCCGTGATGGCTATCTGCTTGAGGGCGGCGAAAACAGCTATTGGTTCGCCGTCGAGTTGAATCGAAGCTTCAACGGAGATGGCATGGTGGCAGTTGATCCGGTAGTCGTGGCGGCGATTCCAGCCTGGAGCGACGAGACCCTTGCCGCAGTGGGCAATCAACAAGCGATCGAGAGCTCGACGGTGGTGTACGGAGACACCGCATACTTCGGCAACTCGGCCGGCCGGGTGGTCGGCGTCGACCTGGCAAACCTCGAGTCTGCCCAAGCGGAGGTTGTCTTTGACTTCTGGGCGGGTGACGACGTCGATTCAACGATTGTCGTTGACGACGAAGGCATGCTGTATGTGGCGCCACAGAAGGACATCCGCACGGTACGGGCCGCAGAGGTCGGCCGGTTGATCAAGCTCGACTCCCAGAACGCAAACGATCCGCTGGTCTGGCAGCTGGAGATTCCGGACACCGAAGCGGCCGACGGTGGGGCGTGGGCTACTCCTGCCCTGTATTCCGGTCTGCTCTTCCTGCCGACCAATCCCGGGGATCTGTTGGCTGTGGACACCGCGAGTGGCGAGGTCGTCTGGCGCGATGACGTCGGCTTCCACGCCTGGTCATCCCCGCTGGTGGTCGACAAGACGCTCATCGTCTCCGTCAACTGCGGAACTGTGCCGGCTCTCCGGGCGTATGACCTGACCGACCCGCGAGCTCCCGTCCAGATATGGGAGCTCCCCTTCTCGGACGGCTGTCTTGAATCAACCCCCGCAATGTGGAACGGGCGGCTCTATGTCGGATCCCGCGGCGGCTACTTCTACGCGGTAGGGGACAAGAGTCGGTAGTCGGTATCGAAACATTGGAGAATTTCGCGGTGGCCGCCCGGGTGGACAAATCGAATCCTGCCCACAAGTTGTACGAGCGTTTTGGATTCGTGGTGGAATCCGAAACCGATCATCACCGCTTGAGCTCGTCGAGGTCATCTCCAGCTCCTAGGGAGTAGATGCCGCCATAGCGAATGCCCCGCGTCGATCGCCTCGAGCGTCTCGAACCGCCAAATCACTCTTGCGTGAAATGCTGAGTCGCGTACTATACGAATGTCCGGAACTGGCGGCGAGTCGGGGTCAACTCCGGCTCCGGTGCAGCCGGCCGACGCCGGTCCGGACGATCGGGGCAGGTATTTGATGAGCGCAGTCGTCGGCAGCGAGTAGACCCGCCATGACCGGACCACTACTGCCGCGGCGTTAAAGATGCCATCGACAAGCAAATTGGAGCAATGGAACAATGAAGAAGCATGTCCAGTCTGCCCTGTTGGCCGGAGCGTGTCTAGTGCTGCTAGCTGCCGCTACGAGTTCGTGTTCGGACGACGGTGATGGGGAGCAAGCAACTCCCGAGGCTGCTTTGGCAGAGACCATCGCCGAACAGCGCGAAATACTGGCCACCGCTACGGAAGGTGTTGGAATTGGACCCCAATCTCCCCGTGACATCGACTCCGGTGGAGGCAGCAACGGCCGCACATTTGAAGCCGCCCCGGAATCTAGCAGGATGAATCTGTGCAACATCCACTTCCACGAGAGCGCGGAGCACAAGGGAGGTGAGTTCACTGAGTACGCTGGTGACGGTGACCTCCACGGAAATGGGACCGGCTACAAGTACACGGGTGAGTTGAGTTCCCACGAGTTGACCGAGATTGAGCAGGAGATCGGCGCAAACGAGCACGGCAGTCTTGTCCCTGGCGACACTATCGAAGTTCATTACGTCTACTCCACCGCAGAGGTGGTGCCCGGCCCGACGTTGAGTTCCTGCTTGAGTGAAGCGATCGAGAATCCCCAGCTGCGGGTTGAAGCGCAGGTCTATGTTCTCGTCAACGACGAGAGTGCATTGAATTTCGTGGAGCTGACGGCACACGAGGAAAGGGACGGCTTGCACCAGGCGTTCAACATCCCATCAGGTACCGGCACACCCGTTGAATATGCTGGTTCTACGACTGGCCCCGGCTACAACCAGAAGGGATCCCCGTACCAGGTGACCTGGAGTGTCCGGCCACTCGTAGCGAAAGTCGATATTGAGACCGTGAAGGATTGGCTCGAAGACAATGTCTTTGAAGAAGATCATGCCCATGGCGTGAGGAATCTTGTTATCAATCCGGAGCTACTGTCCGTATTGTCCGAATAGCGAATGAAGAACCCTGAGGCGCACTTGGGGTGGGGACTCAAAGCCTTCACATCTGCCGGTGAGATGGTGGCCGGTTTTGCCGTGTAGTACGGCTGGGGAGCGAACTGCAACACCTCATAGATCGGCTCGACTCCCCACAAGACCATCAGGGCTGCGCGCCCCATGATGTGTATCGCGATGTAGGAGAGGTCTCTGCGGACCTGGGCGAGATTGACACCAGGGTTCTCCACAAGCTGTTCCGACAATGAAGTCGCTTGATCCACCTCGAGCACGCCCAAGCACCGCAGATACTGGGCAAACGAGAGATGGCGGAAGCAGGGATACCGGACTCATGGATGCGAGATTGACGACTCCATGTGATCTCCATGTGATACCGTATCGAGCAGCAACCAAGTCCAGCACCTATAACAGGGATCTTTGACCCCTATTCGTTAGTGGACAAGTAGACAATTCTGCACGCTGCAGAACGCGAACGGGGAGAACCACGTGACAAAGAAACTGATCATCCTTGGAGCCGCTCTGATTCTTGCGGTTGCGGCTTGTGGCGGCGACGACAGTGATGACAACGGCGGGGGTGGGGGTAGCGACACTACGGTGGCCGGCGGTGACGAGGCCACTGGAGACGCGGCAAAGGGCGAAGAGCTGTTCGTAACCTGTGCAGCCTGTCACGGGCCTGCCGGTGAAGGTATCGAAGGCCTGGGCAAGCCCATGCCGGGCAGCGCCTTCATCGCCGGGTTGTCCGACGACGAGCTGGTTGTTTTCATCAAGGAGGGCCGGGGCACCAGTGATCCCGAAAACACCACAGGGGTCGACATGCCCGCTAACGGTGGCAACCCCGCTTTGAGCGACCAGGACCTGCTCGACATAGTTGCGTTCATCAGGTCGCTCGGGTAGCACCGTCGCTGAAGGATCGCGGCTGTCGCTATGGGCGAGCGCCTTTGCCTCGCTAGAATTGAACCCTGGGATGATCCCGGAAGATGAGGGACTTCCGGCCCTATTCGTTGGCTGCCAACAGGCCCAGCATCTAGTCGTTGAGTCTAGGACTCTGTGACTGGGGCACTAAGATTGAGGCTTGAGCTCTCAAGGAAGACATATCTTGCGTTGAGGGCAATGGCGCACCTCGCCGCAAACAACGAGGACACCATCTCTGGACGACAACTTGCGGATGAACTCAATAGCACACAACACTTTCTACCCCAGGTTATGAAACCGCTCGTCGGACTCAACTACGTCGCCTCCAGCCCAGGACCAACGGGTGGCTACCGCCTCACCGCGAACCTGGCGGAGACGACGTTGATGGAGGTAATCGAGGCGATCGAAGGACCGTTCGACCTCGGACAATGTATAAGCACAGGCAAACCCTGCCCCACCCAAGAGCCATGCGCTCTGCACATACCTTGGACACGGGCAATGGACGCCGTATTGGCCGAGTTGGGCTCCGTAACGCTTGACGTGATGGGGACCGACTCAGTACCGGAAGGATGAAACATGTACGCAAGATCGCATGCGCCGAGATGGCGCAGTCGGTCCCTTGTCACTGCGGTGGCGATGTTGGCGGCGATAAGTCTGCTCTTTGCAGCCTGTAGCAGCAGCGATGACAGCGCTGCGGGAGACGGCTCCTACGCCAGCATCATTGAGGACCGCGGTTTCACGGATGATGACGTCGCGGCCGCACTAAAGACCTACATGCCGTCTGGCGAACACGACCCCTACGTCATGATCGCGTCTGGCGGTCACTCCGGTCAGGTTTTTGTCATCGGTGTTCCATCGATGCGGATCCTCAAGGAGGTGGCGGTCTTCACTCCGGAGCCGTGGCAGGGTTGGGGAGTCGGTAACAAGGGGACGATGGAGGTGCTCGACGCAGGCAACGTCGACGGCAATGAGATCCGCTGGGCGGATACCCACCATCCAGCCATTTCAGAAACCGGTGGAGAGTACGACGGTGAATTCGTCTTCATCAACGACAAGGCCAACGCTCGAGTTGCGGTGATCGATCTGCGCGACTTTGAAACCAAGCAGATCATCAAGAACCCGATTGCTATCAACGATCACGGCGGAACCAAGGTCACCCCCGACACCGACTGGGTAATCCAGGGCGGCCAGTACGCGACTCCCCACGGATGGGAGTTCTCCGGGATCGAGAACTACAACGATGAGTACCGCGGCGCGGTTACTTTCTGGAAGTTCGATAGGGCTAGTGGCCGTATCGACGAAGGCGCATCGTTCGCTATGGAACTCCCGCCGTACTGGCAGGATCTCTGCGACGCTGGCAAGCTCGTTTCCGACGGGTGGGTTTTCTGCGGTTCGTTCAACACTGAAAGAGCGACAGGGTCCGGCGAGGATGGGTCGGGCGAGCAGTTCGAGGCTGGCGCTTCCGCAAGGGACAACGACTACCTGCACGTCATCAACCTGGACAAGGCTGCCGAGATTGCAGCGGCCGGCACCACGTTTGACGTCAACGGGTTCCCCGTGGTCGGACTCCAGACCGCGATCGACGAAGGCCTGTTGTACTTCGTGCCAGAACCGAAGAGCCCGCACGGCGCAGATGTCACGCCCGGTGGCGAGTACATCGTGGTTTCCGGGAAACTTGATCCTCACGTCTCGATCTACTCCTTCGAGAAGATCCAGCAGGCGATTAGCGATCAGAACTGGGAGCCGGACCCGTACGGAGTCCCCGTACTCGACTTTGACGCCGTGCTCGAAGCACAGGTGGAGGTTGGGCTGGGACCGTTGCACACTGAGTTCGATGCTGACGGCTATGCCTACACGAGCATCTTCCTCGACTCGACGGTCGCCCGCTGGAGCCTTGGTCCTCCCTACCACGACGATGGTTGGAAGCTCGAAGGCACCCTGCCCGTCCACTACAACATCGGCCACCTCTCCACAGCGGAAGGTGACACAGTCAGCCCGGACGGAGGGTTCTTGGTGGCGTTGAACAAGTGGTCCATCGACCGCTTCTTCCCACCGGGACCGCTGCTCCCGCAGAATCTGCAACTCGTCGATATCTCGCAGCCGCCGTCGGCTGAATCGGAGACCGGCGGCATGCAGCTGCTGTACGACATGCCGCTTGGCATGGGTGAGCCGCACTATGCGCAGATCATCAAGGCTGACAAGCTGGAACCGTTTACGGTGTATCCCGAAATCGGTTGGGATCCGGGTACGATGTCCGTCGACCCCAACGCACCACAGCTTGGCACCGAGCGGATCGAGCGTGATGGCAACAACGTTGAGATCTGGATGACCGCGGTGCGGAGCCACTTCACACCGGATCGGATCGCTCTGAAGGAAGGCGATAACGTAACCTGGCACATCACCAACGTTGATACGTCCTTCGACGCCACCCACGGCTTCGCCATCCCGGCGTACAACATCAACCTGAGCCTCGAGCCCGGGGAGACGGCAACCATGGAATTCACTGCAAATCAGGACGGTACGTTCCCGTTCTACTGCACCGAATTCTGTTCCGCGTTGCACTTGGAGATGGCCGGCTACATGCTCGTCGAGCCGTAGGAAACGAAAGGAACCAATCCACGATGTCAACTCTCGACCGGATACTGGGGCCAAGGGTCTCCCTTGAGGAGCAAGAGGCGCACCCGCAACGATATCGCCTTCCCAAGGCGCTGTTCTCTGCGGCGGCACTCCTGCTCATGGTATCCCTCCTCCTCCCCTACTGGGTGCTTCGACTTGATGCGCCCCAGTTTCCGGACGGGCTGAACATCACTGCGTACGTAAACCGACTGGCCGGCGATGTGGTTGAGATCGAGGGACTCAACCACTACGTCGGTCTCAACTCCTTTGAAGATGGTGCTGCATTCGAGCGGTCGATCGCGATCATCGCCATCGCGATGCTCGCCGGACTGCTGCTTGCCGCTCTCTACATCCACTCGCGCTGGGTTCTCGTGCTGGCGTTGCCGGCACTTCTCTTCCCCCTGATTTTCATGGCCGACCTCCAGTACTGGTTGTGGTCCTACGGCCATACCCTCGACAGCGCGGCGCCTCTGGCCAACGCAGTCGGAGAGTTCACACCCCCGATCTTCGGCCCCGCCACGATCGCTCAATTCGAGACCCTTGCCCTGCCTGGCTTTGGGTTTGTACTTGCCGTTATCGCATCGGGCTTGGTTGCGGGCGGGCTGGTCTATCACCGACGCGCCTTCAAGCCACTCATCGACGCCGAGCACACTGCAGTCACTGTGGAGGCCTGAGCGCCATGGTCCGCACCGTGCGAGCAGCAGCATCGTTAATCGCGCCCGCTTTGGGTGCGATGGTTGTGCTGGTCGCGGGAGCTGCTGCCACTGCTGCCGCGGAGCCACCGGAGGACCTCCAAGCCCTGGTCGACGCCACGCCGGACGGAGGAACCCTCGTTGTCGACACCGGCGTGTATGAAGCGATCAACATCGACAAACCAATCACACTCATCAGCAATGGGGACACGATCATCGACGCAGGCGGCGAAGGCAGCGCCATCACCGTCAAAGCGGCCGACGTGACCATCGAGGGATTCCTGATCCGCAACACCGGCGTTTCGCTCGACCGGGAGAACTCCGGCATAGACGCTAGCGAATCACCACGTCTCACAATCCGCAACAACACCTTCGAAGACGTTCTGTTCGGGATGTTCCTCCGCAAGGCACCCGAATCGGTAGTAGTCGGCAATCAGGTCGGTGCAATGGACCTGGAACTGGGCCGACGCGGTGATGGCATAAGGCTGTGGGAGTGCGGTGGCTCCATCATTGAGGACAACATCGTCACCGGTGGCCGCGACACGGTGTTCTGGTTCTCCGACAATCTGGTGGTACGTGGCAACGAGGTGACCGACGGCCGATACGGCCTCCACTTCATGTACTCCGACAACACAGTGATCGACCAGAACCGACTGGCACAGAACTCCGTCGGTGTGTTCTTCATGTACGGGCGCGATCTCGTCCTCACCGACAATGTCATGGCGGAAAACCAAGGCCCGAGCGGCTACGGCATCGGACTGAAGGACATGGACGGCATCTCCGCCTCCGGCAATCGATTTGTCGGCAACCGAGCAGGCATGTACCTGGACAACTCTCCGTGGTCCTTCGACCAACACCAGACGATTGACGGAAACCTATTCGCCTACAACGAGGTCGGCGTGCTGTTCATGCCCTCTGTGAAACGCAACACCTTCACCAGGAACTCCTTCATCGACAACACCGAACAGGTGGGGGTCAAGGGCGGCGGGAACTTCTCTGGAAACGAGTGGACCCTCGACGGCGTCGGCAACTACTGGAGCGACTTTGCCGGCTTCGACGCCGACAACGACGGAATCGGAGACGTGCCGTACCGGCTGGCCGACCTCTACTCGACGATGACCGACCGTCATCCTGAGTTGGCGTTCTTCAACGAAACCCCCGCTGCCCGCGCCGTGAGTGTGGTCGCACGGGTCTTCCCGGTGCTCGAGCCACGGCCCAAGGTAGAAGACATGGCTCCATTGATCGAACAGCCGACCCTCCCCTCAACCAGTGCCGAGCGGCTAGGATCGCAAAGCCCAATCGTGTTCGTCTCTTTCGCACTTCTTGCCGCCGCGGCTGCAATCGTGGGGTTCGGGCAAAGTGGACGGCACCGCCCCAAGAGAAGGGTCATAGCTGCATGATTGAGATCAGAGCGTTGACAAAGCGGTACGGCCGCAACGAGGTGTTGACAGACTTCTCGCTCTCGGTAGCTCGCGGCGAATCGGTCGCCCTATGGGGTCCAAACGGTGCGGGAAAGACCACGGTGGTTCGCTGTTTGCTGGGTCTTGTCGGCTACGAAGGTTCCATCGAGCTAGATGGCCTGGACGTGAAGAAATTCCCCAAGGCCACCAGGCAGAAGATCGGGTACGTAGCCCAGGAACTGTCGTTCTACGACGATTTGACGGTGCTGGAACTTCTCGACTTCTCAGCCGATCTGCGTGGACTCGACGCCGAGCGAGTCGACAGTGTCATCGACGAGGTTGACCTCGCCGACCATGTCGACAAGAAGGTCGCAGAGCTCTCCGGTGGGCTCAAGCAGCGGTTGGGTCTTGCCGCAGCCTTACTCCCCGACCCACCGGTGTTGCTGCTCGACGAACCCACCTCCAATCTCGATGCGCAAGCTCGCGACGGTGCCATTCGCCTGCTCGACCGGCTCCGCAACGAGGGCCGCACCCTAATGGTCACCTCACACCACATGGAAGAAGTCGGGATGCTGGTCGACCGGGTGATCGGGATGGAAGACGGCAGAATCACCATCGAATGCGACCCAACCGATCTTGCCGAGCGGCTTGGGATCCGGGCGTGGTTGCAGCTCGTCTTGACAAACGGATCGACACAGGCTGCCGTCGACATTCTGACGGAGGCAGGCTTCACCGCCCGTCGCAACCCGCGGGGGGTGCTCGTTGAAGTACCAGCCCAGGGCAAGGGTCGTGCGGTGGCGACGGTGCAGCACGCGGGGATCGAGATTCAGGACTTGGAGGTGTGGAGATGACGGCCGCAACTCAAACGACTCGAGACGCCATCTCCGAGCGACCCGACCTCAGGCTTATCGGAATCATCGCCCGCAAGGAACTACGTGACGCCATCAGGTCCAAGTGGTTCTGGCTGTGGGCTGGAGCGTTTGGTTTGCTGGCTGCGGTGCTCGCCAACGTAGCGCTTCCCGGCAGCCAAGTGTCCGAGTTCGGGAACTTCGGCCGCAGTGCAGCATCGCTGGTCGCGCTCGTCCAGATCATCATTCCTTTGATGGGTTTGACTCTCGGTGCCCAGAGCCTGGCCGGTCAGAGGGAGAGCGGCGCCATGAGATTCCTCCTCTCCCACCCCGTCAGCCGCACCGAAGCGTTCTGGGGGACCTTCAGCGGTCTCGCCGCGGCCCTAATGGCCACTGCGACCGCAGGCTTTGGCGCAGCCGGATTGGTGACGGGTCTGCAGGGCGGAGGGGCCAACGCCGGCTCGTTTGTACGGATCGCCATCCTCTCATGGGTGTTGGCTGTCACCATGCTGGGCATAGGATTGCTGGTGAGCACGTTCACCAACCGGTCGGGCGCCGCCCTCGGTACCGCAGTCTTCGTGTGGCTGACCTTTGCGTTCCTCGGCGACATCGGGCTCATGGGCACCTCGGTGGCCACGGACCTCCCGGTGAGCGCCCTCTTTTTCGCTGCCCTCGCCAACCCGGTCGAAGCCTTCCGACTGGCATCACTGACAGCATTCTCCGGGTCGCTGGATGTGCTTGGCCCTGCCGGCACCTACGCAGTAGATCGGCTCGGTGACCGCCTTGAGCCGGTCCTGCTCGCCACGACTGCCCTTTGGGCGATCGTTCCCGCCGGTTTGGCGGCATTCCGATTCAACCGATCCAAGGATCTCTGATGAGGCGTCTGGCAACTGTAGCCCTGCTGCTGCTGGCCACAGTTGCTGGTGGGTGCTCAACATCCGCCGATGCCAACGGGCCTCCGGAGATCAGCTATGGCCGCGATATCTGCCTCGAGTGCAACATGATCATCAGTGAACCGCGATTTGCGGCGTCCTATCGCCTTGACGATGGCGAGACCAAGTCATTCGATGGCATAGGCGAGCTGGTCAAACACGCTCAACGGGTGGGTGAACTCGACCGCATAGCCTTCGCATGGGTGCACGATTTCAACACCAAGGAATGGATATTGATTGATGAGGCCTACTTCGTTGTGGGACAGAAGATCGTTACACCGATGGGGCACGGGATCATTGCCTTCACGACGGAGTCGGCTGCTCAGGAGTTTGCCACCGGTCTTGACGGAACGGTGATGCGCTGGCCCGAGGTTGCGGCACTCCGGGTCACCGAAGAAGGGCTACTGGGCCACCATCACGAATCGATGGACGGCGACTCAATGGACGACCACTCCGTGGACACCGACGGTGAGGACCATGATATGGATGAAGGCTCCACGGAGATGTCAGAAGAAGGTTGACAGATCCGCCTTCAAGGCTGCAAAGAGCCGATTTGCCTGCCAGCGACGACGCCCCCGCCGATCGAGAACTACGGGAACCCGCAACCCCGAGCGTTATGGACAACGCCGTGATCATCGAAGCCGAACCAGGGGCGCTCGAGGTTGCCTGACATGCTCGCCGTCAGCTTCAGTGTTGTGCCGCTCTTTGCTGGTGTGGTCGTCGGTGCCGTGGCGCTTGGTCTTCTGATCAGCACCCGGTTCCGCAAGTGGGGGTACCTAGCTTCGGGAGTGTCAGACGCTCCCTTGTCAAGCGGCGGCCGTGGTGGGCGTTGTTCTGGCTTTTTCGTCTTTCCACATTCGGCGGATGACGCGGTTGGCGAGATGGCGTTTGTGGGCTCTTCTGGCTTCGCGGCGGGTTTTGCCCTCTCG
>JAAETI010000185.1 GCA_024228555.1 bacterium
AGTTCGTCGCAAGCCATCGCGTCGCGGGCCGATACTGCCATCATCGACAAAGCGTCGCGGTCATAGCCATGATTGGTCACTTCGTGCGCAACGATAAGATGGTGCCTGGCTTCAACGGCTGTCTGCACGTTGTAGCCGACCACTCGGGGCATCCGGGCAGTTGTCGCCATGGCTCTTGCATCCGGATCACTGAGCGAGACCTGCGTTTCGCCGGTCGCATCCATGTGCTGCTCCACGGCTCTCAAACGGTCGGCTTCTTTCTTCAGATGGGCCAGCTTGCGAACGCTACGGGTCAGGCGCGATGTGGGAACAGTCCAGCCGGTCTTGTCCAGCGCCTCATCGGCCCGCTCCACCTCCGCTAGATACCGCTCGATGGCCGCATCGATCTCGCCAAGCTTGCGTCGCAGCTTCTCGCGCGTGAAGCTCTTGGCCTTGGCGTTCACCGCCTTGAACCGGCTGCCGTCAATCGCCACCACAGCGCTGTCCAGCAGTTCAAGGCCACGGCACAGGGCGACAAACTGCTGGCAGACCTTGCGGATTGCCGAGCCGTTATCTTTCCTGAAGTCGGCAATCGTCTTGAAGTCCGGCTTCAACCGACCCGTCAGCCAGATCAGTTCCAGATTGCGGCCGCATTCACGCTCCAGCCGCCGTGATGACTGGATCTGGTTCAGATAGCCGTAGATGTAAATGCGCAGCATCACGCTCGGATGATAGCCGGGGCGACCCGTCACTTCAGGAACGGTATCGAACCCGAGCGCCGCCAAATCCAACATCTCGACGAAGGCATCAATGGCCCGCGCCGGATTATCCCCATCGACGTAATCGTCCAGACATTCAGGTAACAACGTCACCTGCGATCGGTCCGCACCTTCGATAAACCGCGTCATCCTAAATCCCCGATTCAATCTCAGGGAAT
>JAAETI010000186.1 GCA_024228555.1 bacterium
CCCAACCCCGGCGGGTGGCCACCGGCATGGACATCCCCGAAGCCGACCTGCTCGGCGTCCTGGACTGGCAGAACCGCGACGGCTTCGGACCGGCCGAACGAGCCGTGCTCGCCGCCACGGACGATTCCCTGGCCACTAGTGTGATCGGCGAGGAGGCATGGGTGGCGTGCTCCGGGGCCCTCGACGACGAAGCGGCTCTCGTCGAGCGGTGGCCGTCATCGCCAACTGGACGCTGTTCTCCAACCTCCTTCGCTCACTCGAGGTCCCTTTGGAAGACGGGCTCGAGCCCTGCCGCCCGACGGGCGGGCCCCGTGACCGGTCAACGGGCCGAGGGGAGATACCGGTCTCGAACCAGGGTGTCCGCTCACCTCGCTGGCCGCCCGTGTGAGACACTAGAATGAGTGGTCTCTTGAACGTGGGGACCGTCTGAGAACACGACAACCGGGAGCGCTGGCGGCAGGAGGCATCTCATGCGACTTCGGACACCGATCTGCGAACTCTTCTCGATCGACTACCCGATTCTCCTGGCCGGTATGGGTGGGGCAGCGGGGCCCGAGCTAGCGGCTGCGGTGTCGAACGCGGGCGGACTCGGCGTGCTGGGCGCAGCGGCTTGCACCCCGTCGCAGCTCGACGAATGGATCGTGCGGACTCGATCCCTCACCGACCGCCCCTTCGGCGTTGACACCCTCTTGCCGCTGAGCGTCCCTCGAAGCGCCCAGGAGCTGGCACCAGCGAGAGACCGAGCATGGAGCTCGGAGCAATCGGCGACCGGGGGCGGGGCCGGGCTCCGAGACCTCGTGCCGGCCGAGGTCCTGGAGGCACGCGACCGTTTCATGGACGAGGTCGAACTCCCGCGCCGGAAGCGGCGTCCCGACGGGGCACGTTCGAAGAGGCCTAGCAGGGAACGCGTCGAGTTCGTCGGCGACTTCTTCGCCGCTCAGCTCGACGTCATCCTCGACCACGGTGTCCCCGTCTACGCCGCTGGCCTGGGGGTTCCCCCCGCAGATTTCATCGAGAAGGGTCGGCAGAAGGGCATGAAGTTCCTGGGCGTTGCCGGCCAGTCGCGTCATGCCGAGAAGCTCGCTGCCGGCGGTGTCGACGCCATCGTGGCTCAGGGCACCGACGGAGGGGGCCACAACTCCCCCATTGGGACGCTGGCCCTCATCCCCCAGGTCGTCGATGTCGCCGGTGACATCCCGGTGCTGGGAGCGGGTGGGGTCACCGACGGCCGCGGTATCGCCGCCGCGCTCATGCTCGGGGCCCAAGGCGCCTGGATCGGCACCCGCTTCCTGGCAACCCCCGAGGCCGACATCCCCGACTACCAGAAGACAGAGCTCATCGCCGCCCGCGATCGCGACACCATCGTCTCGCGATCCGTTACCGGGAAGCCGGCCCGGATGCTGCGAGCGGGATGGCCTGAGCTCTATGAGCGTGGCGAGCTCGAGGCGCTGCCGATGCCCCTCCAGAGCGTGGTGTCCACCCCCGTCCTGGCTTCGGCCCAAGCCCACGAGCGGTCCGATGTCTACCGAGGCATCTGTGGCCAGGGCGTGGGCCTCATCGACTCCCTCATTCCCGCCGGGGAAGTCGTCCAGCGCCTGCTGGCCGAGACGGTCGAACTCCTGGACGGCATCGAGACCCTGGATGGTGTCGAGTGCGACCATTCCGCCTCAGCCTGACACCTAAGGCCTGCGAACGCCCCAGACCAGCGGTGGGCGGTACGACAGTCCGTAGCGGAGGTACCAACGCACAGCCAACAGGACGACCTCAGGCGGGAACCGGTAGCCAGCGAACGCCGAGCGATCCTGTAGCGGCGTCTGCTCACGGTGATAACCCATCACAACACTCTCGCCATCCATCGAACCGATCGACCAACGCAACAGTGCCCTGCGAACTTGTCGACATCATCTGACGAGCAATGCCATCCCGACGGATCTTGACGCAAGCAGCCTGCACCCGACGCAACAGTGCCTCTCCGCTACGGTGCGGCTTCGAGTTCAGCAGCGAGAGAGGTGAGAATGGCCGCCTGTTCGACAGTGAAACGCTTTCCGTTGCTGGGCAGGCAACATTTGGCGTTGACCTGATTGACAAAGGCACTGTATTGACCGGCGGCGATCTTTGACTGCAGGGCGTTGATGAGGCCGTTGTTGCCTGGGCCGCCGCCGCTCAAGTACAGCGCCACGAGCTCGCTCAGGCTTTCCTGGTCAACCGTCACCGTGAACGCGATTGAGATGGTGGTGGTGTTGCCGGCGACGTCGGTCGCTGTCCCACTGAGCGTATGCAGTCCGGTGCCCAGATCGGCGGCAGTGACGTCAAGCTCTGAACAGTTGGCGGTGTCGATTCCTGATAGTGCATCAGCAGTGTCACAGCTGATCACGATGTGGTCGTCAACCGAGTAGCTGGGCTCGTTCCCGGTGAAGATCACAGTAGGGCCCGTGAGGTCGACGTTGATGGCACCCACTACGAGCATCGCCTCATTGCCGACGTTGTCAGTAGCGAAGACGGAGAAGGACTGGCCGGCAGCTTCGCCGGCGACTGTGACCGGATCCGGGCAGGAAGCGACGCCGGCGTCGGCGTCAGTACAAGTGAACGAGTAGGTCACCGGGGAGCTCCACCAGCCGGCGGTGTTCGGAGCTGGCGTCGCCTCGGCCGTGATCTCAGGAGCGTCTTCATCGGTGATCACCGTGTAGGTCGCTGTCGCCGACGAGGTGTTGCCGGCGAGGTCGGACGCCGTAGCGGTGGCCGTGTACCCAAGCCCACCAGGGACCATCGTGGGGCTGGGGAGGTTGATGGAGCAGGCTCCGTCCAGACCGGAGAGAGCATCGCTCGCGTCGCAAGTTGGCGGTACGTAATCAGCGATCGGCACGCTTGACCCGTTGGCGGGTCCGTCTAGCGACAGTGTCGGGGCGGTCAGGTCAATCTGGAGAACCAGTACACCCGTAGCACACTGACCGAGGACGTCGCAGACCTCCTCCGAGGCGTAGTTGAAGATCCCTTCCTGATCGGCGATGACGTCTACAGGATCACCCCCGAAGAACCCGGCGGAGGGCTCCGGATCCATTGCCGTCCAAGAGATGGCTGTCGTCTCAGCCAGCCATCCGGCCGCGTTGGGAGCGGCTCCCGGGGTCCCGAGAACGATGGGTGCCTCGGTGTCACCCTCGCAGATGTCGCCGATCCCGTCGCCATCTGAATCCGCCTGCGATGGGTTGGCGATAGTCGGGCAGTTGTCGATCGGGTCTGCAATGCCGTCACTATCGGCATCGGCGAGCGGAGCTGAGGCAATCAGGTCGTAGAGCAGGGTCAGGGAGCCGATCGCTGGACTAGTGAGCTGATTGGTGATGGCGATGTCCTGGGCGCCGTTGCCGTTCAGATCACCTACAGCAGTGCGCGACGCGGCCGGACCAGCAACGAAGGGACCGATGACTGCGGGCGATCCAGCGGTCGCCCCCAGGACGACGCTGATCTGACCAGCAGAGCGGTGGGTGACGATGACGTCCTCAATGCCGTTCCCATCGACATCAGCCGCTTCGAGCTGATCGGCGGGCAAGGCTAGCGGGACGGTCGACGGCGCTGACCAGGTCACGACACCTGGGGTCGATACGTTGTCGAGCACTGCGAGCTCTGCCGTCCCAGCGCCAGTAACTAGTTCCCGTACGCCATCACCATCAAGATCGGTCAGGGTCATAGCGGTGTTGGACTGCATCACCTGTTCTGGCGGATCGAACGATGCCGTGCCGTCGTTCGCCCAGGTGACGACCATGGCGCTGTAAGGAATGTTCGACACGACGTCCAGATCACCATCGCCATCAACATCCTCGATCTCGACGTTGGACCCGATCGACGCAGCCGTTGGCAGCTCGATTGGGGCTGCGTAGCTGGTTGTCGTTTGGGCCAGAACCACGGAGAGCCAGTGGTTCGAGTCGTTGGCCAGGCCACAGCAGTGGGAGACGACGATGTCAGGTAGCCCATCGCCGTTCAGGTCATCGACGTCGATCTGCTGGGGCCGCGGGCCAGCGGGTACGAACGTCGAAGTCGGAAAGCCCCCGGTTCCATCGTTGTAGAGGATTGCCACACCCCGAGAACCTGACGGCTCGCGCAGAGCCAGCACCATGTCCACGAAAGTGTCCTGGTTCATGTCGACGGCGACGAAATCGGTGGCCCTGCCCGGGAGCGCAAGATCCGAGGGCTGACCGAGGTCCCCGCTTCCATCATTGCTGAGGATGGAAACAGTGCCAGAGATGACGTTGATCACCACGGCATCCAGGTCGCCGTCATGGTCGACATCGACGATCCGCACCGTCGATGGCTCAATACCGAGCTGAATCGTTGTGGGTGGGTGCTGGGGGCCCGTGAGTGGAACCGGTTGCCAGTCGACCACGAAGCCTCGCGTGCCGGCAAGCGGCACGGTGCGGGTGTTGCTGCCGTCGGCATCGACGATGGTCACCTGCCGGGAGCTTCCTTGCTGGAATACGATCGCCGCGCCGTCGGGCGACCACTCAGGACCTGCACCGGCGACACCGAGAGGAGTCTCGCCGGTCCCGTCGGGGGCGATGGTGTAGAGCTGGAAGGATCCGGCGCGATTGCTGGTGAAGACGATCCGAGTGCTGTCCGGCGACCAGTCGGGGTTGGCGTCGATGGCCGAATCGGAGAAGCCGGTGAGTTGGGTGAGATTCGAGCCATCGACGTCCATCGCGTAGACGTCGACATCGCCGTCGGCGCAACTCTGGAAAGCGATGCGGCTCCCGTCGGGCGAGTAGCTGGGCTGAACCGAGCAGTCGTCGGTCGTCAACCGGGTGATATCGGTGCCGTCGGCTGCCATGGTGAAGATGTCGTAGCTACCCCTGCTCGAGGCCCGTGTACTGGCAAAGGCGATGCGGCTCCCGTCAGGAGACCAGGTGGCTACCTGGTCTTGGACCCCGGCCACGGTCGGGGTGAGCTGGGTCTGGCTTGATCCGTCTGCCGCCATGGTCCAGAGGGCGAAGCTTGACGAGATCCGACGGCTGAACACGATCTGTTGGCCGTCGGGTGACCAGGTTGCCTCATCGTCGAGGGTGCCGGGATCGGCGGCACTGGTTAGCTGGGTCAATCCCGAACCGTCGGGGGCAACCCGCCACAGACGACGCAGGGACCCGTCTTCCAAGGCAAACAATATGTCGCCATTACCCACGGGCGTCGGGTTCGCCGCCGCAGTCAGGACCCACGGCTCGTACCCATCGCTCTCCCCCATAGCCCTGAGGAAGACATCACCGTTGAAGTCGATCAAGCCAGCTGGGTTGCTGGCGTCCGTCCCTGGATTGATGTCGGCTTCCAAGAACGTCTCGCCTGGTGTGCCATCACTGACCCACAGCTCCCGGTCGCCGTCACCGTCGGTAGCGGCGAAGTACAGTCGATTGTCAACGGTACGGAGCCAGTCCGGATCGCTGCTGGGCGAGCCTGGCGCGATATCCGTGACTTGCACTGTCCCCGCCGCAGTGCCGTCGCTTCGCCAAAGCTCCCGGCCGTTCGCTCCATTGTTGGCAGAAAAGTAGGCGATCCCACCGAGATCCTCGATCAAGCCGATCTGACCGTTCCCCGCTCCGGGCCAGATGTCGGTGACGAGAACGGTACCAACCTCAGTTCCGTCGGTGGTCCAAAGCTCCCGTCCGCTGCCGTCTTCTCGTGCCACGAAGAAGAGCGTTCCCCCAACAGCGGTGAAATTGGTCGGCAGGGAGTCCGCATACCCCGGGTGTATGTCCTTGACGAGTTGGGTCCCGGCCGCAGTACCGTCGCTCTTCCAAAGTTCGGTCCCTTCACCCGAGGTGTCACCTCGGAAGAAGACCTGGCCCTGGGCGAGTGTCAACTGCGCAGGAAGGATCTGAGGGCTGATCGAAGCCGAACCAGCCAACGTGCCATCGGAACTCCAGACCTGTCCAGTGGCGGAGAAGACGAGCTGACCGCCCAGTGAGACGAACTGGCCAGGGTTCGAGCCGTTTACCCCGGGAACCAGGTCGAGTAGGACGGTCCCAGATTCTGTGCCATCGGTCTTCCACAGCTCAGCGTTGGTGACGCCATCGTCGGCCCTGAAGTACAGGGCCCCCCCGTGGGCGTGGAGAGCGCCGGGGTTGCTCGGAGCGGGGCCCGGCCAGATGTCCTTCACGAGGACCGTCCCCGCCGCGGTTCCATCCGACCTCCACAGCTCTCGCCCGAAACCCTGAGCGTCGGCGAAGAAGAAGACCATGCCGCCGACGACGGTCAATTCTGTCGGGAGGGACTGGGCCGCACCTGGATTGATGTCCTTGACCAGGGCCGTCCCAGCGTGTGTACCGTCGCTCTTCCAGAGCTCCTGGCCATGCACACCGTCGTCGGCCATGAAGAAGATCTCATCGCCGACAATGGCAACATCAGTAGGAAACGAGGAGTACGGAGCCACCATGTTGGCCGAAATGGAGCCCCCATTTGGGTTGATGTCGATCTCTTCTGGGACAGCCCCATGCGAGCCCTCTACGGGGCTTGGCATCGCCACCAGTGCAGCGACCACAACTACCATTGCCACAAAGAACCGTCTCATATCACCCTCCAGGACTTGTCTTGCTGATAGCAATTCATCGACAATGAACCCATTCTCGACCGCGCCACAGCAACCGCTTCATTGGTTGATTGGCGAGCAATAGCCGTGATACACCATTATTCCATTGCGGGTGACTACTTGGAGGGTTTGATGTGTTGTCGAACAGTTGTCGGCTGCGCTAAACACCATCGGGATCAGCGCAAGAGGGGTCGCCCGAGATGACCGAGGCTGGCGTTCGCATCGACTTACTGGCCGGCATGCGCATCTCGACCAAGCAAGGTGATCTCCTATCGGTATCCAATCAACGGCGGGCCCTCCTCGCTGCCCTGGTCCTAGCCGACCGCCCGGTGTCCAGGGACGAGCTACACCTGGCCATCGGTGTGAGTCGTCGAACCCTGTCGTCGATGCTCACGCGCATCGCTACTGACGACTTCGGGCTCCCTCATCAGTTCCACAGGACCGTTGGCAGTCGGCGACGACTAATCGAATTGGACCATCAAACGGTGGCAACCGACATCGCTGATCTCCGACACCTACTCGACACCGACGAGGACAGCGAACAGCGATTCCGCCAGGTTCTCGCCTCGGGTGTGCTGAGCAACGTCGGCGACCTGGGCCTCGTTGGCGGCAACCCGCTCTCGGAGGAGCTTCTCCAAGGCCTGGCATCGCTCAAGGCCGAAGCAGCAACACAGTTGGCGTGGTTCGACCTGAGCCGGGCGGGCGATGGCCCCCCGCTTACGGCCGACCACCCCATCGAGACTGCCGACCCCTCAGTGTTGTGGCTTGCTCGCCTCGACCACCTCAGCCGTCGCCATGGACGGGCTGAGGCTCGTCGAGTACTGGCCGAGATGGCCACCGACCTCTCCCCCATCGCCACCGGCTACGGGATGATCCCGGCGTCCAGTCTCGCCACCGCCATCATCGATACCGCCGATATCGCTCGCCCATCCACTTCCCCACCGGCGCTCGTGTCACACCCACTCACCCGAAGCACCACCGAGCACCTGAGCTCGGGAGCCAACCGGATCGTCGCGATCCACTACCCCGATCTCTGCGCCGACGACGTCCAGCCGCTCGTCGATGACCTACGCCGCACCCGACCGGCGAGCCTCGGGCAATGGGCCAGCACCGACAGCACCGCGCTGGGGACCGTCAGCCAGCTGCTGCGGCCGGCCGTGGCCGCACAGGTTCGAAGCGGGCTCGGCGGCGTCTCGGCCCGCCTTCTCGACGCCATCGAAGCCATCGACGACAGAAGGGCATTGGAGCCACGGTCGAGCCGCAGACTCTTTGGCCAGGACTCGGCCGATCTCCTCATACGTTGGGCGGGTGCGCACCGACCGCTCCTGCTCATCGGGCGGGTCAAAGCTGACGGCGCCGACCTCGACCGCGAACTGACCGCCCTATTGCGGCTGATCGATGACCTGCAACTGGTCATCGTGCACGCCCAACATCGACAGGACAATGTAGCGTCATCCCTCCAGGACTTCCGTCTCCAACGGCTCGACGAGCCTCGAACCGGGCCCTCGCCCTTGGCGTCACCAAAACCGATCGAGCGCGAGGCGCGGGCGGGGGCGGGGGCGGTTCGCCCCCAGCCGCTCGAGCAACTGCTCGCTGTCGTGGCGATGGCAACTACGCCCGACGGTCGTGTTCATCACCCCCTCGCTGACCGTCTACTCGACAGCGTGGGCACCCACCTCCTGGCGGCAGATGTCCTTGCCTTCGCAACCGAGGAAGGCCTCGTCGCCTCAATGAGTGACCCGGGCGAAGACATCGTCGACCGCTCCCTCACCAGCGGTCTGTCCGCTCCGGACCGCCGCTTCCTGGCGGACAGCGCCATCAGATGGCTGGTACGACACTGCCCCCGCAGCCGGCTCGAGCTGACTATCCTTGAAATGCTCATCACAGTGCCCGAGCAACAGTCGCTGATACCCGGCGTGTCGGCAGCTCTGATCGACGGCGCGGAACTGCTCGCCAGCCAGGGTGATCTCAACACCGCCATCGCCGCACTCGACCTCGCATTATCTTTGGTTGTGTCTCCAGACGAACGTTCGCTGATCCTGTCCGGCCGCGGGGACTACCACCGCGACCGTGGTGACTGGGACCTGGCGTATCAGGATTATCAGCAAGCCACGGAGTTGCTAGCCAACGATCCAGGGCATCTCGCGAAACTGTCCGACCTCGCACTTCGACTGGCCCGCCTCACATGGGACCCGGTACGCGGTCTTGAGGTCGATGCCCTGCTGCAAGACTGCCAACGGTTGCTCCCGCCCAACGAGGTCGTGCTAGCGGCAAGAGTCGATCTTTGCCTTTCCGGTGGCAGTTTCCAGGATGGGATAGCCGGAACAACCCGGATTCCGGCGTCAAGGATCAGGAGCGCCCTAGCCGCAGCCCTGACCTCGGTGAATCCTCAGAACAGAGCGTGGGGGTTGATTCACGCCCGAAAGGGCCTGTTCGGCGTTGCGCCGGTAGCTGAGTCCCTCGGCTGGGCTGAAGCCATTATCGAAAGCGCCGGAGGCGATGTGGCATTGCTGGCCCACGGTCATCAGGCTCTCTTCGTCGATCACGTCCGGTTCGGCTCATGGGAGGCCGCGGCCCAAGCACTGTCCGAGCTTCAGCGGTTGGCCCGCACTCCGATATCGGCTGAACAACAGTACAGCGCCATCGTGGCTCAGACGTGCTGGGACATGGCCAACGGACACTTCAACCGAGCGGCCGACGGTCTGGCGAGCGAGGAACGCTTTCGCTCAATGCTGGCCGGCTCGACCTTCGATCAAATCACCCTCGGCCACACAGTCTGGCTGACCCGAGCAGCCGGCAACGACACGGAACTGGAGTCCCTGGCCTCGGCTGCGGTCGATGCCGCCACCAACGAGCCGGGAGGCGAGATCTGGGCGGCCGGAACGGCGTTGCTAGCTACCGACCTCGGCCGCCCCGAGGAAGCCGTCGCCCTTCTCGACAGCTTCGCTCGGCGGCACGGCGGCTTCGATCAGCTCACCCCCGGCGCCCACCGCCTGCCGGTGCTTGCCATCGCCGCCCATGTCGCCGCCCACGCCGCCGAAGCAACCTCACCCGGCTTCGAGACCGACGTCCTCGAAACCATTCTTGCCGCACTCTCCGCCGCCCAGGAGAGAATCGTGCTCATCGGTTGGCCTACCCTCATCCTCGGCCCCGTCGACCGCTACCGAGGCCTCGTACTCGCTTCCCTTGGACGACACCAACAAGCTGGGATTGCCCTGGAGACGGCAACGACAATCGGAGAATCAATGGCTGCACTCCATCGAGACACGATGCGAGCCGCTTCTCTGGCCGAGAGGCTGGCCGTCGACCTAGCGCCGGGGGCGACACGTAGTCACAGGCGGGAAGTGAGCCCCTGAAATCCCGTCGACCGAGCCACTAACTAGTGGTGCCCGATTGGCTGCGTTGGCGACCAGGCCCGGGCTCTGGGATGGCCGATATCTGTGCGACAGGGCGCCCTGGTCTGTGATCGTGATGGTTTCGCCGGACGCTACATCCGCAATGTCCGCCGACGCGTTCTGTTTCAGAGCTCGTATCCCGACCTCAGACCCGTGCTTCATTGAAGCACATCAACGTGCTTAGCATCTTGGATGCCAAAATCCGAACGACCGGCTCAGATCATGTCCTCCCAACTCAGAGATTGTGGCCCCGACCGGATTTGAGCCGGTGGCCTGGGTGGACAACATGACCGACCAAAGACTCACCGTGACGGTGACCGCAGCCGCCGAACTCCCAGGCATCAGCCGAGGCATGGCCTACGGATGCGTTCGCACCGGCGAGCTACCGTCGGTTCGTCTCGGTGGTCGGATCCTGGTTCCGAGGCAGTCACTCGACGAGCTGCTTGGCGTGGGTGGCAACGGTGCCCGAGCTGCGTAGGGCGCCAGGGCTACAAGAACGAGCACTAGGAATCTGGGAGCTCACACGGTCGAGGCTGGCAGGGATCCCGTTTCCGGCAAGCGTCGCCGTGTGAGCAAGAACTTCCACGGATCCCTCCGAGAGGCCAAAACCGCCCGAGCGGCACTCCTCGTCGAAGTGAGCCCGGGGGCGACACGTTGGTACATCGGCAACAGTCGACGACCTCTACTCCGAGTGGATCAGAGAGCTCAAACGAAAGGGCCGCTCGTCGAACACGATCCGGAACTACCAGAAGGCATACAGGGTCAGCATCCAGCCCTCGCTCGGCTCGCTCCAGAGGAAGAAACTGACAACCAAGATACTCACCGACATCGTCCCCACGGTGACGCCTCATCTACCTGATGCCAGCTGGCATCTTGGATGGAATCTTGGATGACGCCTCAATCGATGAGCGCGTCGGTAGCAGACTTGAACTTCGGTCTCCAGTCCGACGCCTGCCGGTCTGCGGCATCTAGCAGCAACGTCGCGCGGCCACTCCTCGCTCACTACGGTTCATTGTCGCTCGATTCCGGTCCACACCTTCCGCTTGCCTACACATTGGCGAACCGACAAACTGCTGGCGACGGCCTCAGATGCCGAAAGGTGTGTATAGTAGACGTATGCCGCGGATGCAAGTCTACCTCCCCGACGAACTCTACGACGCCGTCAAGGAACGCGAGCTATCGCCATCAGAGCTCCTCCAAGATGCCGTACGCGCTGAGCTGCGACGCGAGGCCCTGCTTGAAGAAACCGACCGCTACCTCGCCGAACTGATCGACGACGTCGGCGAACCATCCGACAACGCCATCGCAAAGGCCGAAGCACTATCGCGACGAATCCTCGCAGACGCACCAACCACGGCAACCGGCTGACCCTTGCTTGTTCTGGACTCCGGCGGCGTCAGCCGTCTCGCCCGGCGACGCCAAGACACGGCCGCACTGATCGCGGTGTTCAAACGCGATGGCTTATGGCCACCGCTGGTCCCCTCGGTCGTCCTCGCCGAGTCAATCACCGGACGCCAACGCCACGACGCCTACATCAACCGATTCCTCAAAACCTGCGACATCACAGAAGAACTGACCGAGCACCAGGCTCGCCGAGCCGGGACACTACGCGCCCTCGCACGCCAAGGCTCAGCCATCGACGCCATCGTCGTCGCCCTCGCTGAACCAGGCGGCGCCGTACTCACCAGCGACCTCAAAGACCTACGCGCCCTAGCCAGCCACGCCCACGCCGTCCAGATCTACCGCGCTTGACACAAAACGACCCC
>JAAETI010000187.1 GCA_024228555.1 bacterium
AGTCCGAGGACTACTTTGGCGAGGCGACCGCGAAGAAGAACTTCACCGACCTGTTCTACAAGGGGTACTTCTACCTGGGCACCTATGGGTACACGGGCTGGAACATGTTCCAGCCCCAGCTCAAGGAGAAGGTCGTGCGCCAGGCGCTAGCCCACGCTTTTGATTCCCAGGAGTACCTCAAAACCAATTACAAGGGCCTCGCCCGCCAGATTACGGGCCCGGTGATCTACGACTCGCCCGCCTATCCCCACGATCTCAAGCCTTTCACTTTTGATCCCGATCTCGCCGAGGAGATGCTCGAGGATGCTGGCTGGTACGACCGCAACGGCAACGACATCATCGACAAGGATGGCGTCGAGCTCACGATCGAGTTCATGATGCCCAGTGGCAACAAGGCTTCGGAGAACCTGGGTCAGAAGATGCAGGAGAGCTTCGCGAAGATCGGTGTCAAGTTGTCGATCGTGCAGTACGAGTGGGCGACCTTCCTCGAGCGCTTCAAGGCGCGCGATTTTTATGGTGCAAACTTGGCTTGGGTCGCCAATCTCGAGAGCGATCCCGAGCAGCTCTGGCACTCGAAGTGGGGCAAGCGCGATGCGCGCGGTTCGAACAACTCCGGTGTCATGGAGCCCGAGCTCGACAAGATGATCCGTGCGATCCAGCGCGAGACGGACTTCGCCAAGCGCCAGGTTATCTGGCGCCAGCTGCACACCTTCATCTACGACCTGCAGCCCTACCTGTTCGGTTTCAACGTGCCCTCGAAGTTCGCGATGTCCAAGCGCATTCGTGGTTTCAAGACCGTTGCGCTCGACCCGGGTTACGTGATCCGCGACTGGCACTTTACGAGCCTAGATGAGCCCGGCACCCGCCCGACTCGCGACTAGGAAAGCCTTCCCGGCACAATCCCCCCAATATCCCCTCCGTGCTTTCCTTCCTAATCAGGAGGCTCCTGTTGATGATCCCGACGACGTTCGGGGTTGCCTTCGTGGTGTTCTCCCTCTTCCATCTCGCCCCCGGCGACCCCGCTCTCGTCATGATGGGTTCGGGCGGCGAGATGAACCAAAATTCGGACGGTGCCTCGCGCATCGACACGTTCCGCCGCGAGCATGGACTCGACAGGTCGCTGCCGGTTCAGTTCTTGAACTACATCGGCCCGTTCAACCTGGACCGCGACGGACACCCTTGGTTCTCGACGCCCTATACCGAGCGCGTCGCAGAACTTGTTGAAGTGACTTCCGAGTCCGGTGAGATTGTCGAAGTCATGGAGGGCGTTCCCCTCCCGATCGCTTACCTGCCCGGCACAATAAGCGCGGATCGGGCCGTCATGGACGACGCCATCGCGGTCATCGAGAACAACGAAGCCGGCGAGGCCGCATGGGCGACAGCCGCAGAGACCCTGTTGGCAAAAGGCGAGGAGGCCTTGCCCGCGCTCTTCACCTCACTCGAAGCCGTTTCGATGAGCCTCGACCGGGAGGGCGCGCGCATCGACCGCATCGCGTCGATGCTCGCCAAGGCCATGGACTACGGGCCCGAGCTCAACGAAGATCGCGTGGCGGAGATTGGCAAGGGTGCCCTGATTCGGCATTGGTTTGGTCACTACTACACCCACGGCGGGCTGCGCGTGCAGAACACGGGCGCGAGCAAGTGGGGCGGGCTCATGGTCGGCGATCTCGGGGACGAGATGCAGTCGAAGGAGTCGGTGGCCGCAGAGCTGTGGCTGCGCCTGCAGGTCACCGTTCCCCTGTCGTTGATCTCGGTGATCCTGTCCTACCTGATCGCACTTCCCCTCGGCATCTTCTCGGTGCGGCAGCAAGGTACGGTGCTCGACGGCATATTGACCGTCGTGCTCTTTGTGCTCTACTCGATCCCGACCTTCTGGGCCGGCCTTATGCTGATCCTAGTCTTCGGCGCAACGTGGCTCGACTGGCTTCCCGTGCTCGGGCTGCATGACAAGGACGCGGCAAATATGGACACGTTGCCGTGGCTGTGGGACCTGTTCCTGCACTCGATCCTCCCGATTGCGACCTTGACCTACGGCAGCTTTGCTTACCTCTCGCGCCAAATGCGCGCGGGCATGCTGGACGTGATTCGTCAGGACTACATTCGCACGGCGCGGGCCAAGGGCATGAGCGAGCGCGTGGTGATCTACAAGCACGCGCTGCGCAACTCGATGATCCCGGTCATCACCTTGCTCGCTTCGATCTTGCCGATCCTCATCGGTGGATCGGTCATCGTCGAGAAGGTCTTCAACATCCCAGGAATGGGCATGTACGCATTCGAAGGCCTCCTGCGACGGGACTTCAACATCATCATGGCAACCACCCTGTTTGTCGGCGTCATGACGCAGTTCGGCATCCTCCTGAGTGACATTACGTACTCAATCGTCGACCCCCGTATCCGCAATGAGTAGGCCTGATAACAACTCCGAGGCCCGGTTCTACTCCAAGGACTATTGGGACCTCGTCTTCGAGCAGCTCGGCAAGAACTTTCTGTTCAGGGCCAGCATGGTCATCTTGGCCCTCTTGTATGCGAGTGCGATTTATGCGCCCTTTGTGGCGAACGATCGACCCTTTGTCATCGAGGCGATCGACTACAAAGAATATGGCGCCGCGACGAAGGGCATTCGCAGTGTCTGCTCCAGCGTTGTACGCCAGGCGGAGAAAACGCCCGAGGCCTATCTCGAAGCGCGCAATGAAGCGGCTCCCGCGACCCTTGCACTGGCCCTAGGTGTCGAGCGCGAGGCGCTGGTTCTGCGTCTGGAAACCATGAAGTCGTTCCTGCCCAAGGACGCGCACCAACCCTTGGATGACCTGCTTGTCGAGGTGGATCTCGCCATTGCCGCGAGCGCGGGGGGGGATACGGCCAAAGCTTTGGAGCTTGCCA
>JAAETI010000188.1 GCA_024228555.1 bacterium
GAGGGTGTTGAACAAGTCCGATTAGAACCGATTTCCGGTGTCTGCTTATGGCAGTAGCGGACTTTTTGTTGCCGCTTCAGCGATCTGCTGAGGCGGTTTGGCGTTATTGGCCTGGTCGAATGAGACTTTGCGGCATGGATCAGGCCATCAAGGGCTGTGGTGGCGGTCTTGTGGTGTGATTGGCGAGCCTTTTGAGGTTCTGGACGGTGGCCGTCAGCAGGAACTCATCTCTGGCGCCGGTGAGGCCTCGTAGTCTGAGGCGTACCATTGATAGGATCTGTTTGGCCTCGCCAAAGAGCGCTTCGATCTTCTTGCGTTCTCCGCAGGAGACCCCATAGGCCTCAGTCTCCATCAGCGATTGGGTGTAGTCGCGGGCTTGCTGATTGATGTCGCGCTGGATCCGACGCTCCAAGCCGGTGGTACACCGGGGCCTGAGCGGGCAGGCCGCACAGTCGCTCCGTTTGGCCAGATACTTAAGCGTGGTGCCGTCATGGGCAGTGCCTGAGGTCTTCAGCATTTTGCTGCCTGGACAAATATAGAGATCGCGCTCCTTGTCGTAGATGAAGTCGGCTCGGGTGAACTTGCCATCGGGCGCGACCTTGCTTTGATCCCAGACCGGGATGTGCGGATCGATGTCATGCTCGACCAGCCAGCCAAGCATCTCGCCCGTCCCATAGGCCACGTCTCCGGCCAGGCGCTTTGGCTTGAGGGCAAAGCACTCTTCGCTGCGCTCAATCATGGTCTCGGTGGCATCGACCTCCTTGGAGATCCGCGTCGGCGTCGCCTCGACATCGACGATGACCGCGTTTTCCATGTCGATCAGATAATTGAGACTATAGCCGAACATCACCTTGTGACGCCCCCGCGTCGTCCAGGCCGCCGAGGGGTCGCTCGGCGACATCGCCTTGGGCTTTTGCTTTGGGTTGGTCGGCGGGTTCTCGCTGTCCAGCGCGACCAGGTACTCCCGCACCGGGCGGCTGGCACGCTGCGCGTCGGTCCAATCGACCTCGGACCCCTCGACCCGCTGGAAGCGGCTGGCGTTGGCCTCTATGACGCTGGCGTCTACCGCAAAGCCCTCACCACCGACAAGGCCCGCCGTCATGCAGCCGCAGACCACCTCCTCGAAGACCTTGCGCAGAATATCGCTGTCGCGAAAGCGCCCGTGCCGGTTCACCGAGAAGGTCGAATGATGGGGAACCTTGTCCTCCAGACCCAGGCCGCAGAACCAGCGGTAGGCCAGGTTCATTTGCACCTCCTGACAGAGGCGCCGCTCCGAGCGGATCGAATAGCAATAGCCGACCAGAAGCATCCGCATCATCAACTCGGGACAGACCGAAGGGCAGCCCAAGTGGCTATAGTGCGACTTCATCTCGCCGCGCAGCCAAGTCAGGTCCAAAGCCGCATCGATCCGGCGCAGCAGATGATCGGCGGGCACCATATCTTCGAGATCAAATTCGTAGAAAAGCCGGTCTTGCCGACCTAAAGGCTCACCCATCATCACCCGGATCCCTTCCTGACAGTCTCAGGATCAAGGAATCACGCTTCGCTCAACCTCACAACCGACTTGTTCAACACTCTCAGCCATGACCGGAAGTTCGTGATGCCGGCGGAGGTAACCGTCTACAGCATGGTCGCTATGTCACGTTCCAGATGGTGGATGTCGCCGAGGGCAATTACCGGCGCTCGCGGATTCCATTCATGAGACAATGGATCGAAACATGAGAGGAGAATCGGCCATAAGCACCTATATCAATCTGATCAACTACACCCTGGAAGGTATTGCCGCCATCAAGGACTCGCCGAAGCGCCTCAACTCCGGCCCGACATGGAGAAACGGATGTTGAAATTACCTGTTTGCGCCGCGATTGCGATCCTCATTGCGTTCGCGGGCACCGCAAAAGCAAAAGCAGAAGACGCCGCCGAAATGGCCAAACAGGGAGCGTCGGCCTATCGGATTTGCTCAGCCTGCCACTCGCTGCAACCCAGCGTACATCTTTCCGGCCCCAGCCTCGCCGGCCTCTGGGGCAAGAAGGCCGCATCGGTCGATGACTATGGCCGCTACACTGAGGCCCTAAAGAAGGAGGACTTGGTCTGGGACGAGGACACACTGAACGCTTGGCTGGCGGCCCCTCAAGCCATGGTGCCAGGGACGACCATGACGTTTCGCGGCGTCGATAAGGACGAGACCCGAACAAACCTCATCGCATTCCTGCGTGAGGCAATGGCCGAGGGCGGCGCGGCCAA
>JAAETI010000189.1 GCA_024228555.1 bacterium
AAGGGATAGCCAATGAAGCCGGATGATGCTCGAGCCGCGATGGTGGAGCGACTCAGTTCCGAGGGTGCGGTGTATACATCCGCCGTTGCCAGAGCGCTGGAGAGCGTGCCGCGTCATCGATTCGTTGAGGGAGTAGGCCCAGAGGCGGCCTACGACGAGGTCGCCATCACTGTGAAGACCAACGGGGACGGAGTAGCGATCAGCTCGGCGTCCCAACCCACGATCGTCGCGGCCATGCTAGAGCTGAGCGAGCTCGAGCCTGGCCACGTGGTACTCGAGATCGGCACGGGGACGGGATACAACACGGCATTGCTGGCATCCATTGTTGGTGCGGAGGGCACGGTCGTAACGGTCGAGCTCGAAGACGACCTCGGCGTCGCCGCCCGAAAGCGGCTGCGCGAGCTCGACATTGGCCATGTTGAGTTTGTGATGGGCGATGGCGCCGCTGGTCACCCCCAACGTGCTCCCTACGATCGAATCATCGTGACGACGGGCGCTCCCGAGATCGCTGCAACGTGGGTCGATCAGCTCCGCGATGGAGGGCGGCTCATTGTGCCCGTGGTGAACTCCGGAGGGGTGGGAAGGATCCGCTGTCTGGTCAGACACGGCGCTGGACTCGAAGAGATCACGAGCATGCCTTGCGGCTTCTTGCCAATGCGCACCCCATAGGACAAGAGCTGGGCGACTCACTACCCGTGCGCGGAGGCGCACCCGGCGCGTCCGAAACTTCATGCCGAGCAGGGCCAGTTGGGCGGAAACGAGGTCCTGACCAACTATCAGGCGCTGTGGGCGGATCAGGGAGATTGATCGACCTTGGGGTCACGCGACTGCGTGCCCCGATCCTGTGTCGGACGATCAACCAGATCGAGGATACGAGTAGTCTGCTCCTTGATGGCCTTGAGGTCAGCCATCATGCGGTTGGGCGGAAACGACTCGGGCATGTTGGCAAGCATCCTTTCGCATGCTGCCGCACATCTTGCCCGCATCTCGGGGGCCATCTTGCCCGCCACCCGTGGCATGACCAGGACCAAACCCGCGGCCAACAGCACCAGACCAATGATGCGGCGTCTCATGGCGCGCTCCTTTCTTCAAGGGGTCTTCTAACGATATGAGGTCTGGTTCATAGCCGGTAGAGCCGGAGGTCCCTGCTTCTCACTCGACAGATGGCTGTGCTGCTTCGACGGAGGTCGAGTTTCGGACAAGACTTTCGGCTTCAATCGGGTCCGGGTCGGCTCGCCTGGTCAGGGTTGCGCTAGGTGCCTGAGCAGCCGGCGAGATCGACGAGTCGAGATCGAGCATCAGCCGGCAGATCGGTGCTCAGCTCAAGACCCCCCATCCTGCACTCGAGAAGTTCTGTCCCCGGTCGAACAGTTGGCCGAAGGTCTCCCTGGAAAAGGCCGAGCGGCCAGTACCGGATGCCATCCCACCAAGCAGTCGCCTCCCAGACCGGATCGATGGCGTGATCGCCTTCGATATCAGTGAGACCGGCTCGAGATAGCAGCGCCGAGAGCTGCAGCGCGGTAACCCGTACCGTCGGTGACCGTGGATGGCCACAGACCTCGTTCACCTCCACGGGCAACGAGGTCCCATCCACGTCGATCGATCGTCGAGCAATCACCTCTCCGTTGAGCTCAACCCGTTCGTTGTAGATCTCTCGCATCGGACCATCAATCGACCAGACCAGTTCGACGGCCTGAACGGCTCCGCTGACCTCACGACAAGCCAGGGTCCGACCAGACTCGGGGCCTTCGCTCGAAGCCTCCGTCCAAACGGTGCGAAGGATCTCTCCCGTGACCGGATCGACTTCGACAACCTGACCGGGGGTGTCGTAGCCGGCGATCCACCAGACGTTCGGACCGAGGGCTTCCAACCCGATCTGCTCCGACTGGCCACGCGAGGTTGTAGTCGGCGGCAAGGCTTCGACGGGCGAGACTGTGCTGGAGGCGACGGTCGTGGTTGGTGGAGCACTAGCGGACGTGGCGGTGGAAGTCGGGCTCACCTCGTTGGTGCTCAACTCGGTCGGTTCTCTCCTGGCGCAGGCCGACAGAGTGACGGCCACTGCCATCACTGCCGTCGCAAGCGGTGAGATCCAAGCCCCGTGGTTCCTCCACAGCATCCCCCAAGGCTGTCACAGCGGCGCAGGACAAGGTTGTCGCTTGCAGAGCTAGAAGGAGACAGATGCTGGCGGCCTATGACTAGTTCCCGACGAACACCCGGCTACCCTCGCCAATTCGATTGGCGAACGACCCGTGGTCGACCACACTCGTCAGATGTCTGATGGTTCCTCTCTCGATGCAGCCGTGCTCGCCTACTACCAACAGGGCCATGAGCGCGGCCGACTAGAAACCTGGTGGCGGCTGGAGTTCGTGAGGCGCCAGGAGCTCCGACATCGTTTCCTCCCCCCACCTCCGGCCCGAGTCCTCGACGTTGGTGG
>JAAETI010000190.1 GCA_024228555.1 bacterium
CCCCGCCATGGAGGGACCGGAGGGTGGCCACCAGGCTGCCTGTCATTTGCTCTAGCGACAGTACCGCGACAGGACAGTACCGAGTCGGGACAACTTCGATCGATTATCGGGGTCAGCGGCGCTGCAGAATGCAGCGCCGCTGACCCCGATAATCGATCGAAGTTGTCCCGACTCGGTACTGTCGCGGTACTGTCGCTAGAGCAAATGACAGGCAGCCTGGTGGCCACCCTCCGGTCCCTCCATGGCGGGATATTCCCCGCGGCAGCGGTCCTCGGCAATGGAACAGCGGGCGGCGAAGTGACATCCCTTGGGCGGATTGATCGGTGAGGGCACATCGCCGATCAGGGGAATGTGCGAAGCACGCCGGCGGGGATCGGGGATCGGGATCGCCGACAGCAGCGCCTTGGTGTATGGGTGCTGTGCATTGCCGAAGATCTCAGCGGTGGCTCCAATCTCAACGATGCGACCGAGGTACATCACGGCAACGCGGTCTGAGAGATAACGCACGACCGACAGATCGTGGGCGATGAAGATGTAGGAGAGCCCGTACTCGCTCTGCAGATCCTTGAGCAAGTTGATGACCTGGGCCTGGATCGAAACATCGAGCGCGCTGACCGCCTCGTCACAGACGATCAACTTGGGGTTGAGGGCGAGCGCCCGCGCGATCCCAATCCGCTGGCGTTGGCCACCGGAGAATTCGTGCGGATAACGGTTCGAGACCTCGGCGCGCATCCCCACGCGCTCAAGAAGTTGCTCGACGCGATCGGAAAGCTCCGAACCGCGCGCCAGACCGTGCACCCTCAGGGCCTCACCGATCGTATTGCCCACGGTGATACGCGGATTCAGGCTGCCGTAGGGATCCTGGAAGATGATCTGCAGATCCCTGCGGTACTCGCGCATCTCCCGCTGGCCGAGTCGGAAGAGATTGATCGGCGGATCCCCCGCCTTGGGGCGATAGAACGCTGAGCCCCCGGTGGGATCGTAGAGCCGCAGCAGGGTGCGACCCGCAGTGGTCTTTCCACAACCGGACTCCCCCACCAGCGACAGGGTCTCTTGGCGGCCCAGGTGGAAGTCGAGTCCATCCACGGCCTTGACGTCTCCCACGTGGCGCGAAAGCACGCCCTTGTGGATCGGGAAGTACTTTTGGAGGCCTTTGACCTCGAGCAGATTGTCCGTGGCGACTGGAGATTGGGTCGTGGAGCTCATAGCTTGGCGGCCTCGTCGATGTGGTGGCACGCGATCGTGCGGCCTGCGCTACCCTCGAGGGAACCGAGGTCGGGCTCTTGGGTCTTGCACAGGTCTGTCGCAATCGGACAGCGCGGGTGGAAGCGGCATCCAGACGGGAAGCGAGTCGCCGGCGGGACCATGCCCGGGATCGTCGCAAGGGCCTCGTTGGGACCCGCCAGGTCGGGCAGGGACCGAAAGAGCCCCGTGGCGTAGGGGTGTGCGGGTTTGTCGAACAGCTCTTCGACCGTCGCATACTCCACCACCTTGCCGGCGTACATCACGGCCACATGGTTTGCCACCTCGGCGACAACCGCGAGGTCGTGGGTGATCAAAAGCACGCTCATGCCCGCCTCCTTTTGCAGGTCGCGAATCAGATCCAGGATCTGGGCCTGGATCGTCACGTCGAGCGCGGTGGTCGGCTCATCTGCAATCAAGAGCGAGGGATCGCAACTCATCGCAATGGCGATCATCACGCGCTGGCGCATACCGCCCGAAAGCTGGTGAGGGTATTCGTCCACGCGGGTGCTCGGCGAAGGAATACCGACAAGCTCGAGCATTTTGATCGCGTGGGCGCGCGCGGAGGCCTTGTCGATCCCCCGGTGAACCATAACGGTTTCGATGATCTGATCACCGACAGTGAACACGGGATTCAGCGCAGTCATCGGCTCTTGGAAGATCATCGCGATCTCATTGCCGCGAATCCTGCGCATCTCCTCTTCCGACTTGTTCAAGAGGTTCTGTCCCTTGAACAGGATCTCGCCGCCAACCACCTTGCCCGGAGGCTGGGGAATCAGCTGCATGACCGAGAGCGCGGTAACACTCTTGCCGCTACCGGACTCGCCGACAACGCCAAGGGTCTCGCCCGGCAGAATCTTGTAGCTGACGCCGTCGACCGCGCGGGCCGTGCCCTCGTCGCTAAAGAAGTGCGTCTGGAGCTGCTTGAGCTCGAGCAGCGGCGTATTTGCGTCCCCCTTCGAGTCGGGGCGCTCCGGTTCGTGTTGTTGCTGAGCTGCCATGCCTTAGTCCTTCATCTTCGGGTCGAGGGCGTCACGCACAGCGTCGCCGGCCAGGTTGTAGCAGGTCACCGTGATGAAAATGACCAGCCCCGGGAGGATCTGAATCCACCAGTGCTCCGGGCTCTGGGATTCATTGACGAGGGATCCCCACGAGGCCTTTGGTGCTTGCGTACCAAAACCAAGGAAGGAGATCGCGGACTCGGTCAGGATTCCCGAGGCCACGGCGAAAGCCGCGGAGACCAGGATCGGACTGAGTGCATTCGGCAAGACATGCTTGAAGATGGTACGGCGCGACGAGAAGCCAAGGGCCTGGGCAGCAAGAACGAACTCTTGCTCGCGCAGACGCAAGAATTCACCCCGAACCAAGCGCGCAACGCCGGTCCAGCGCACGAGCGCGATCACGATCACGATCATGAAGATTGGCGGAATCATCGAGTCCTGGGGCAGCATCGCCATGACCATGAGGATCAAGAAGAAGGCGGGAATCGATTGAAGAATCTCGATCAAACGCATGATTGCGATGTCGATCCAGCCACCGAAATAGCCTGCGACCGAACCGATCACCACACCGATGATCGTTAGCAACAGGGCCGAAACGATGCCCACGGCCAAGCTGACGCGTCCACCCCACAGGAGCCGGGCAAAGAAGTCGCGCCCCAGTTCGTCGGTGCCACCGAGGTGGCGGGTGGCTGCATTGCGCTCCGGCTCGCCAACGCGCACCGTGACCGGGACCGCGGGAGGAACGAACTCGCCGGTCTCCGCAGCCTTGGCCTCATCCTCTTTCGAGATGTGCCGCAGCCCGAACATGTAGCGCCCCTCCTCGTTGATCTGGCTGTTGCGGGTCCAGGTCGGGGGGCGGAACTTCTCTTCGGTATGGGTCTCCGCATAGCCCATCGGAATCGGGGCAAAGACGGGGTCCGAGGTGGCCACGATGTCACCATCGGTGAGTCGCGCTTTGTAGTTCGAAACATCAAACGCCGTATCGCCCCAACCATTGCCAAGGAACCAGATTACTGCCGCGAGGAATGGGACACCCAAAGCAAAGAGCCACTTCCAGCGACGCGCCTTTCGGATGCGCTCGCGGTCCCCCTTGAGCAGGTGAGAGTTCGTGAGCTTGTTCCATATGGGCCAGGCCATGAGCAAGGCCCAGAACATCATCAGGTACATCCAGGAGGGAGTAATCGCCGCCCACAACGGATAGGACTTTACCGGCACGAGGACCTTGCCTGTGGGTTCCTCATCCTCCCCAAGAACCTGCTCTGGATCCTGCGCCTTGTAGGACCTCTTGAGCGTCGATGCTGTCTTCTTCGCCGCCTTGGCAAGCTCCAAAGCTTTGGCCGTATCCCCCCCCGCGCTCGCGGCAATGGCGAGATCCACCTCGACAAGCAGGTCATCCAAGGGTTGGTGCGCGTCCTTGGGCAGGAACGACTTCATGGTTTCCAGACGCAGAACCAGCG
>JAAETI010000191.1 GCA_024228555.1 bacterium
ACTGGTGAAACGCTGACAGCCACGGTCGATGGGTTCACCACAGCAGCACCCGGTTCGTCGGTCACGATTCCCGGCGACGCCAGCGGCGACATCGAAATCGACTCCGATCTGGGTGGTGTGGCGATCGGGATCCCCGGCGACGCACACCATTCCGGGGTCCTGGTCGGTGACGATGATGTCGTCTACGACAATGTCCTCACCGACACCAACATCGTCGCTCAGGCAACTGAGGATGGCGCCCAGATCCTGTTGACCCTCGAGAGCTCTGCCGCACCAGCCAGTTTCGATTTCCCGGTCGAGGTGCCAGAAGATGGTCGCCTTCAACTCAACGCCGACGGGTCAGTCAGCATCATGGCAGACCTTGATGGTGTGGACGGGACCACCGAAACGGTCGAAGTCGGAACCATTGCGACACCATGGGCCACCGACGCCAACCAAACCCCGGTACCAACCCGTTTCACAGTTGAGGGCACCACACTCACCCAACACATCGAACACACCAACACCGAATATGCGTACCCCATCGTCGCTGATCCCGAATACCACTCGACTTGGTACGGCAAGTCCACCATCAAACTCACCAACTCGGAACTCCGGAACCTGCAAGGCGCGATTGTTGTGGGCAGTGGGGTAGCCTATCTCGTCTGTACTGGGTCCACTGCCGGGCTGTGTGCGCTGCCGGGCGGCGTGGTCGCAGCGATAGTTTCATCAATGGCGGGGGCTTTGGAGATATGTGCCAACAGCAAAGGTGTCGACATTCATTTCACGGCATACCCACAAGCATACTGGTGCAATGGAT
>JAAETI010000192.1 GCA_024228555.1 bacterium
ACTGGTGAAACGCTGACAGCCACGGTCGATGGGTTCACCACAGCAGCACCCGGTTCGTCGGTCACGATTCCCGGCGACGCCAGCGGCGACATCGAAATCGACTCCGATCTGGGTGGTGTGGCGATCGGGATCCCCGGCGACACCCACCATTCCGGGGTCCTGGTCGGTGACGATGATGTCGTCTACGACAATGTCCTCACCGACACCAACATCGTCGCTCAGGCAACTGAGGATGGCGCCCAGATCCTCTTGACCCTCGAGAGCTCTGCCGCACCAGCCAGTTTCGATTTCCCGGTCGAGGTTCCAGAAGATGGTCGCCTTCAACTCAACGCCGACGGGTCAGTCAGCATCATGGCAGACCTTGATGGTGTGGACGGGACCACCGAAACGGTCGAAGTCGGAACTGTTGCGACACCATCGGCCACTGACGCCAACTAAACCCCGGTACCAACCCGTTTCACAGTTGAGGGCACCACACTCACCCAACACATCGAACACACCAACACCGAATATGCGTACCCCATAGTGGCCGATCCATCGTTCCATTGGGGCTGGACAGGTTACTGGATCCACTGGACTCGCTGGGAGGCAACGACGATCATATCTGCCGCCATGAGGGGTACCGCTGCCGCGATGGCCGCGAAACTTGCGGCACTATGTGCGGGACCCCAAGCTGCTGCCTGTATTGGGATCGCCACAGCTGTATGGTCTCTTGCGGGGGCCTTCTCCGACCGTGTTGTTGATTACTACTACGACAAAGGGTGTTGGTTTGAGAGTCACACAGGAGGACTTTCGCCATTCCGGCTGAAGTGCCCCTAACTATAACTAGGAGGATTCGATGCGACCCATTAGAGAAGTGATGAAGGAGCGGCAGTACAGATGGTTCATGGTTTGGGCGGTGGTAGGTGCTCTCGCAGGCGGGGTCGTGTTCGACCTCATAACGGGGTCCGATCCCGGTAGGTGGATCGCTGATAGCCTCATCATGGCGTTCGTTATCGCGATCGGTGGGATCATAGGTCGAGAACGACAGATAAGTCAGGACGAACAGAAGGAAAGCTAGTCCGGAATTGTTACAGCTGATTCTGGTTTGGGTTCGCGGGAGACCCCCTGACCTAGGACAATCGGTGCTGTTGAAGCAGCCACCGAGCCTGGGAACCAGGGGGTCTTGTCGCGTCTCACACTACTGGCTTGGTGGTGCTCCGCTTTCCCGGGACAACTGACGGGACCGTGGCGATCC
>JAAETI010000193.1 GCA_024228555.1 bacterium
CTCAACTGGATCTCGCCACTCCTGGAACTCAAGATAGCACTATCATGGTCGCCAACAACTAACGACAGATCGGCATAGGCAGCGGACTCGCAACCGTTGCGAGCATCCGATAGCAATTGATCCCACGTTTCAGCGCCAACGAGAAGTATCGATTCCGTGGTTGGATCATAGTCGTGCTCGCGGCGGGCCTTACTGTCCCGGATAGCAACCGAGGCTCCAATTAGCATGGCCTCGAGGCAACACGAATTCCCGCCGCCGCTAAAGGACGATTTAGTCCATCGAGACGCCCGCCGTCCTAGTTGATGGTTGGCAGACGCCATGTAGCACCTTGTCGTTGGAGGAACAAGCCAATCTGAGCGAGTACCTACGTCTACAGCGTCTACTCACCCAGCGGCTCCTGTGTGGCCAGCGATCTCAGATCCCCGTAAAGCCTGCGGTATCGTACGCTCAATGGAGGACGCCGTCAAGGCCGTGGGAGGGGTTCCCGTCCAGGGTGACCTGGTTAGGGAAAATCACTCACAGCCTGCGGTTCCTCGCGACGGAGATCGTCGAGGCGTCGCTTAATGAGTTCTTCGGATTCCTTCAGGCTCAAGGTAGAGAGCCGAGCCTGGTCGAAGCGAAGTGTTAGGTGTGCGACGGTGTCTGGATCATCAATCAGCTGACTGGAGGTGTCTCCTTCCTCCCAGCCAATTGTCGGCAAGTGAGGTGAATCGAATTCGAGAAGCACGGCGGTCGTGGCGACCGTAAAACCAAGAGGAGTCTTCGAAAACGGCTGAATGTACACTTGTAGATTTGATCGATGGGACTCGATCCTATCCAAGAGTGAAATGAGCTGTGTCTCCAGTATCTCCCGTCCGCCAAACTGCTGTAGAAGTGCTGACTCACACAGGATTACCTGCAACTCAAGTGGGTCCGGAGGTAGGAGCCGAGCCTGGCGCCGCATTCTGAGCTCTACAACACCCTTAAGGTCCGCCAGGCTCACCTCGGGGGAAGACTTGACTACTGCAGCAGCGTAAGACTCGGTCTGAAGTAGGCCCGTTATCAGCCGACTCTCATACGCTCGTACTCTCGTCGCCGCCGATTCAAGCCCAACGAACTCGTCAAACGGGCGTTGCATGAACTTCGAGTAGGAGGCCCACCAGGCCGGCTGTCGTGCGACCATGAGAAGCGCGCTGAGTTCATCGTGGTCCTGCTTCGAGAGGTCGAGGACCTCGATCAACTTCGGTAGCTTCGCGTCGGATAACACTGCCCGGCTGTTCTCGATTGAAGACAGGTATACCCGCGAGACGTCTAGCTCCCCTGCTACCTCCTCGGCAGACAGCCCGAGTTCCCGTCTCCGCTTTCGAGTCCGGAGGCTGAATTCGAGCTGCGCCGCAGTCGGCGACGTTGGCATTATGAGTCCCCTATCTCCCGGGCGTCCAAGCTCGACGGTATTGCGTCGAGCTGCTACGTGTCTAGTTTGCGTAAACGAGACACGGTCAGCTAAAACGTAGTGTAGATCGGTGTCCTCCAACATGTAGGGATCCGACTGAGCACGGCCAGCGTGGGCCAGTCGATGCAACCTAGGCGAAAGGGGATCAGCCATGGCTCTAGATGGTCAGTCTCGCCGACCGACGCCAGCGGAGGCGCGCGAGGTTCTCGAGGTGGCAAGGTTGGGCGCGAGGGCTGTCATGGCGTTCGGACCTGACGTGGACGAGGTAACGCAGATCGTCGCCGAGAAGTTGATCAGGAAGTGGTCAGAGCCACACGTTGCAGCTGCACGTACCAGAGGGGCGGCAGCCTGGCATGCGTACATCGCGAAAGCAGCGCGCTACGCCTACCACGATCTCGGGCGCAGCCGCTCCCGGGATCTAGAACGATCGCGCCGCACGACACTCGGGACCGATGGCGAGCCACTGCACCCCCGACCTGGCGTACTGCGCCGCCAGCATCACCAGGCATCGGACGCTGACCGTTATCTCGCACGCCTCGCCATTGTAGAGATGATCCAAGAGCTGCCCTTGAGGCGGCGTCAACGTCACGTGCTTGCACTTCACTTCATCGACGGCTTGTCTACAAGGGAGATAGCCGACCGTCTTGGGTTGTCGATTGGGACGGTGAATCAGGACAAACGGGAAGGCGTGGCGACGATCCGGAGCGCGATAGGAGGCGACGGCTAGGTGTCGGTCTGGCCAGCGCCTTCAATAACGTCGTCAAGGCAGGCGATCGCTGCCCGCTCCATTGACTCGAGAGATTCGGTGCTTGTGCAGCCCCCTGCTTCCGCCTCGTCTAGCTGCCGGAGCGCTTCACGTCGGATTCGAGGAAGAATCCCTAGATTCGGCTGCTCTCTCATACGCGCCACCTCTTACACCAACCGTGAACACTGGATTGTACACGACTTGGCCTCCGCACAATTGGCGCAGCCACCGACGTGTCGGATGACCGTAGCAGCGAGACTGGCGGTTGAACAGCCGACGCGAGATACCGTTTTCGCCTCGCCGACCGCGGAGGTTGTGCTCAGACCGGCCGCGAACCACGTTGAGATCATGGTGCTGGCTCAATGTCCTCTGGAGCGACACCTAGCCAAGCTGGAAACGAGACCAGGAGCTGTGGTCGCGAGCAGGTGAATGTGACCCTGAGGTCGAGGCAAGGGGCTCGACTCCCACGACTAGCTCTCACGGTAACTCTCATCCGGCCCCAGCTAGCCGCCCACAACGCTCTGACCAGCCCAAACGTAGGAGGATGCGGATTCCCGTCCACCTCCGCCAAGTCGGTCTCGACCGATCGGCGAGCCGGCGGAGGGGTCAACCAGGAGCTTCACCGCGTCGATGCGACGGTTGGCCAGGTCGTCGATCGTGGTGGGGAGCTCGTCCAGGGTGACC
>JAAETI010000194.1 GCA_024228555.1 bacterium
AGTCGCGCGTGGGTGCTGACCAGGGCGAATGGCCGCCATCCTGGATCCTCATGTTTCGTATCCTCTACCGATTCCTCAGCACGATGGTGCGCCTCGCGGTTCGTTCTGGACGCTCCAAGGACCTCGAGATCATCGTGCTACGCCACCAGCTAAACGTGGTGCGCCGCCAAATGGACCGTCCGCCGGTCAACGACGACGACCGGACCCTGCTCGGAGCCATCGCAGCCGCACTCCCCCGCCCGCTTCGCGAAGGCTGGATCGTGACACCCGAGACGCTGCTGCGATGGCATCGTCGTCGTATCGCCTACCACTGGACCCAACCCCCTGCTCCCCGCACCGGAAGGCCACCCACCTCAGTCGAGCTGCGCGAACTGATCGTGCGACTCGCCACCGAGAACCCGACCTGGGGACACCGCCGCATTCAGGGCGAACTCGCCAGACTCGGCCACACCATCGCCAGAACCACCGTCTGGCAGATCCTCACCGACAACGGCGTCGACCCGTCTCCGAACCGCTCCGATGCGACCTGGACCGAGTTCCTCCGCTCCCAAGCTGCTGTCGCCTGTGACTTCTTCACCGTCGACACCGCAACGTTGCGCCGCTACTACGTCCTGTTCTTCATCAAAGTGAATACCCGCGAGGTGATCTTCGCCGGAATCACCGCCAACCCGACCGGAGCATGGACCACCCAAGCCGCTCGGAACCTGTTCATCGCCCATCACGACGCGCTCGAAGGCGCCCGAGCGCTGGTACGCGATCGCGGCAGCCAGTTCATCGAGAGCTTTGACGAGGTGTTTCGCTCCGAAGGACTCAAGATCCTCAAGCCCCCCGTCCTCACACCAGTAGCGAACACGTTCGCCGAACGATGGATCGGCTCGATCCGCCGAGAACTCCTCGACCGCACCATCATCTGGAACCGCCGACAACTCGAGCGTCTCGTCATCGGCTACATCACCCACCACAACCAGCATCGACCCCACCAGTCGCTCGAACAACGGCCACCGACACCCATCGACGACCCACCAGACTCGCCACCAGCAACCATCACCGTGCTCCGAACCAGCCGATGCGACGGACTCATCAACGAATACCGAAACGCCGCATGACCAGGCACGACCGACTTTCCGGTCAGCACAGGTGCCAGATGCCATTAGCAACGCGACACCCCTGTAGTCGTCATCGTGGGGCCAACACAGCCACACCGTTCGAGACCGCAGCCTCTGCCAGACGGTCGTCGTAGGTGATCAGCCCCTCGAGGTCATCACCAAGCTCGAGCGCTGCAGCAAGATGAATCGCGTCGAGCGACCGCAGCCCGGACGGCTCAAGCCTGCCAGCATCCTCGAACACTGCCGGTGTGACGTGAACAAGAGTGACCGCATCCAAGACCTCACGAGCCCGCAGCACCCGATCAGGCACAACCCTGCGAACGGCCCGCACCAATTCGGTCCGAACCAGGTCACACGCGACCAGCTCTCGACCCGGCTCCCCCAACCATGCCCGGAGAGCTGCGGTCTCCGACTCGGCAACCACCAGCTTCACCAGCGCGGAGGTATCAACGTAGAACGCCACCTCAGTACCGCTCGTCGTCTCGCATCTCCTGCAGCGCGCTCGACAGATCGGGCCCCGGCTCGGGGGCCGGCAGATCGATCAACCGGCCCCGCGCAGGCCGAGCGTGACCTTCTTCGATCAAGGCCAGCAGACGCGACTTCGGAATCGCCGACATGCGAGCAACAGGACGCCCACGATCAGTAATCGTCACCGTCTCCCCGGCAGCAGCCTCAGCAACCACCGCTGACGCATTTTGCTTCAACGCACGAATTCCAACTTCAGACATGTGCTTCAATGTAGCACATCGGATCTCGGAAGGTGAACCATGAGCGGAAGCCAAGCACGAGACGTGTACTAACGCTTGTGTCGGAGGGGCGAGTTCAACCCATAGTACACGCGCCCCCTGGAGCGCTGAGCTGACGTCAGCCTGAGCGTTTCCCTTGCTCAGAGCTCCGTATCGCCCAATCTCGCTCGGATTATCTGGCGCGAACCACCGACCCACTTCCCTTCTTGTATCACGCGTGATACATTGGAGCTATGTCCGAAGTCTCTATCCGGGATCTCCGCAACCACGGTGGCGAAGTAGTCGACCGAGCAGCCAAGGGCGAACGGCTCACAATCACCCGCTCCGGGAAGCCGGTCGCTGAGCTGCGACCACTCGAGCGCGAGCCAATGTCGCTCGAGGTGATCCTTGCCCGCCGCCGGCACCTTCCCGTCGTCGACCCCGACCAGTTGCGCCACGACCTCGACCAAGTTCTCGATCAGGCCCTCTGATCAATGTCTCGCGGGATTCTCGATACCAGCACGCTCATCCTGCTCGGTCGACTGCTGGAAACCCATCCCCTCCCTGCCGAGCCGCTGATCACCGCGATTACCCTCGCCGAGCTCTCGGTGGGCCCGCTTGTCGCATCTACCGATGGCGAAAGAGCCGCCCGACAAGCGCACGTCCAGCAGGCCGAAGCCGATTTCGAACCGTTGCCGTTTGACGCTGACGCAGCCCGCAGCTTCGGTCGAGTAGCCGCGGGTCTCCGAAGAGCGGGCCGCAAACCAGCCGCGCGCGCCTACGACGCCATGATCGCCGCCATCGCCATCTCGAACGATCTCCCTCTTCACACCTGCAACCCCCGGGACTTCACTGGAATCGAGGAACTCACGGTGATCGCCGTCCCTCACCCAGACCACTAGCCAGGGTGCTGAAGTTCGGGGTTCTGAACCGGAACGCGGGCCAATGGTCCGATGTCACGAAATGGGGCATATCAACTGACGATGTCCCGGTTCCTGAAGGCAAGCAGCGAGACGCTGGCTGCGACTGCTCCGTAGAGGAGCGTGAGCCCCAACGCTGACGCCCACGAGAGGTCCGCTGTTCCGCCTGCTGCAAAGGCGCTGAGGGTTCCGCCAGGAAGCAGGTGGGTGATGTCCGGTGCCCAGATGCCGATAAGACCCTCCACGACGAGAAGCCAACCGATCCCAACGCCGATTGCGGTACCCGAGCTTCTGGTGAGGACG
>JAAETI010000195.1 GCA_024228555.1 bacterium
ATTGCAACGGTCAGAAATCTGTCGGCTTGATGAAGGGCCAGCTTCGGTGACGCACTCGCACATCACGCAACGCTGGGTCGGGCATGCCGATCTCGATGCCTTCTATGCCAGCGTCGAGCAGCGTGACTGTCCCGAGTACCGCGACCGTCCCGTGGTGGTCGGTGCCCTGCCCGGCCGCCGTGGCGTGGTGGCTGCTGCAAACTACCGCGCCCGGGTATTCGGCATCCACTCGGCCATGCCGATTGCCGAAGCCTACCGCCGCTGCCCGGATGCAGTCTATCTGCGACCCGACATGGCCAAATACCTCCGCGTCTCCCGGGAGATATTCCAGATTCTTGAGACCATTACTCCGGTCATCGAGCCTGTCTCCGTCGACGAGGCCTACCTGGATCTAACCGGACTGGAGAAACTCCTCGGATCACCCGAGACCATTGGGACTGAGATCAAACGCCGCATCCTGGAGGCGACCGGACTCACGGTATCAGTGGGCATAGGCCCCAACCGGCTGATCGCAAAACTGGGGTCGGAACACCGCAAACCCGATGGACTGATGGTGGTCTATCCGGATCAGGTCCTGGATTTCCTGGCACCCATGCCGGTAGCCAACCTGCGCGGCCTGGGCCGCCAGACTCAGAAGATTTTCTCGCGTCTCGGGATCAGGACCGTGGCACAGCTGCGTGCCGTCCCGCTTCGAACCCTGCAGCAACACCTGGGGACGAAGGCTGCGGCAAGCTTCCAGCAACAGGCGTTGGGGATCGCATCATCTGAAATGGTACCCGGTCGGGAGCGCAAAAGCATTTCCAAAGAGACCACCTTCGAGGAGGACGTCCGAGAGCAGGACATTCTGCACGATTTTCTGCATAAGCTGGCAGCCGAGGTTGCCGCGACCGCGCGCAGAGAGCAGCTTTCGGGCTCAGTGGTGACGCTGAAGATACGTTTCACCGGTTTCGAAACCCACACCCGCCAGCACAAACTCCCTGTTCCGACTCACGACGAACGGGTGATCCTGCGGGAAGCCTGGGCGCTTTTTCTCAACGGCAATCTGCCACGCAAGCCAGTGCGGCTGATCGGGGTGGGCATCAGCGGTTGGCAACAGGTTGAGTCTGAGCCGGTGCAGGCCGATCTCTTCGACCAGCCCCGAGCACGAGAGATTGAGGACCGCCTGTTGAAGACCATCGACCGGGTTGCAGATCGATTTGGAAAAGGAATGTTGCAGTTGGGATGTACGGCGAAAAACGATAAGCG
>JAAETI010000196.1 GCA_024228555.1 bacterium
ACGTGGATCCTCATCCACGCGGAAGAATCGATAGGCCACAACCAGAATCCCCGCGAAGAACAACGCGAGGCCCAGCATGATGGCGGCAGCGGTGGTGATATCACCCATGGATGGTTCCGATTAAGCGAAAGGGGCGGCGCGCTCGATCAGCTCCGAAAGGTTGGCCTCGCTTGGATCCAGGGGCTTGCCCGGATGGATGCAAGAAGCGGGGCAGGCCTCGGCAGCCTTCACAAGCTCGGCAAAAGTGCCTCCCTTGGGGTCTCCGATCAGAATCTGCTTGTTGTCGTCGTAGACGAAGAGACGCGGGTTGATCACCACGCAGTCGTTGCAACTGGTGCACAGGGGCGTGTCGACCCAGGGGTCGTCGAAGCTCTCCTCTTCCTCCTCCGGCTCCTCGGCGGGTGCCTCGGGCTCGGCGGCCACGGCCTCGGGGGCCGTGGTGGTGGCGGGAGACGCAGACGCAGCGCTGGGAGCCGTGGACAAGCTGCCCAGGTCCCCCATGTTCACATCCAAAAGCATCTGGGCCAGTCCCTGCATGGCCTCGCCAGCAGCACCGGCGCGCACCTCATCGATTTGGGCCTGATGATCGGCTTCCATCGA
>JAAETI010000197.1 GCA_024228555.1 bacterium
ATTGATGATGAAATCGATACCGGCACGAAGCGTACCGAGATGCTCAAGGGCGCAGCTAGACCAGCAGAAATCGAACTCCTTGAGGCCCGGTTCGATATCGTTCATGTCGCAAAACGAGAACGAGACAAGCCTGTCGAACTCTTCCGGCGACAACTGCCCTCTTGGAATCGCAGACAAACCGCGTGCGTATTGATCTCCGATCGTCCAGCCACCCGCCTCACCGACTTCTACCGGGGCATCGGTCGCACAGATAGCCGCTCCGGCCTCGGCAAAGGCCGCAGTCAGAGGCTCGCTACCCACTCCGAAGCCCAGTCCGCGTGCGCCAGGACCAACTACGCCGCTCGAGTAGAGGTGATGCATGATGAACACCCATTCCCAAGGCTTGCGGTGATAGTTGGTGCCGAGTGCAATGGAGGCGACCAGCCGCGCATATTCCGGGTGCGCGAAGTGGACTTGAGAGCACGTCGAATATCCCTGAAACAGGTCCTGGGTCACTACAATTCCTCCTGATCAAGCGACA
>JAAETI010000198.1 GCA_024228555.1 bacterium
GACCTTCACCTACGGCGGCGTCGGCGGCCGGGTGAGCCACCGCCGCGTCCAGTGGTCCCGCGCCTGTGACGGCGGGCCGGGATGCAGCGGCGGCTACCTCGACGACGTCGCCTTCGAGCACAGCGAGACCTACTCACCCCTCGGGAACCGGGCGAGCGTCACCTACCTTGCTCAGCGACAATCAGACCTCAGCGCCGACGACAACTAGATTTGTGCAGTCGTCGCTGAGCCGAAGAGCGCCAGTCCGCTAGCCTGTGGGGCCCATCAGGGACCTACAAGCGAGGAGGCTGGCGTGACCACGACGGACGTCCAGGTGAGGAAGCTGATGGAGGAGTACCAGAAACAGGGTCAGGTGGGCACGGCAGCGCTGCGCGCCGGGATGCACCGCAACACCGCAAGTAAGTACCTGAAGGCAGGTAAGTTGCCGTCTACGATGCGTGAGCCACGAGACTGGCGAACGCGTCCGGATCCGTTTGCCGAGGACTGGTCGGAGATGGCGATGCGCCTTGAAGATGCGCCGGAGCTGGAGGCCAAGGCGTTGTTCGAGGACCTGCTGGAGCGTCGGCCAGAGCGCTACCAGGAGGGTCAACTGCGGACGTTTCAGCGCCGGGTCCAGCAATGGCGTGCACAGGAGGGCCCGCCGAAGGAAGTGTTCTTCGCCCAGGAGCATCGTCCTGGCGAGGCGATGCAGACGGACTTCACTTGGGCGACTGAGCTGGAGATCACGATCGGCGGCGAGCCATTTGCTCACCTGCTGTGCCACAGCGTGCTGCCGTACTCGAACTGGCAGTGGGCGACGCCGTGCTTGTCGGAATCGATGAGTGCGTTGCGCCGCGGTGTACAGGAGGCGGTGTTCCGGCTGGGTCGGCGTGCGCAGAGCCACCAGACCGACAACTCGACGGCGGCGACCCATAAGCTGGCGAGCGGTGGCGGGCGGGGCTTCAACGAAGACTACAAAGCTCTGATGCGTCATCTGGGGATGGAGCCGCGGACGATCGCCATCGGCTGTAAGGAGCAGAACGGCGACATCGAGGCGGCGAATGGGGCGTTGAAGCGTCGCCTGGAGCAGCATCTGTTGCTTCGCGGGAGCCGAGACTTCGAGAGCCGTGAGGCCTATGAGCAGTGGTTGCAGAGTATCGTGGAGAAGGCGAACCGCCCGCGCCAGAAGCGGCTGCGTGAGGAGCTGGAGCACATGGAGCCGCTGCGGGTGGAGCGTTTGGCGGAGTTCACCGAGGAGCGGGTGCGGGTGACGTCGTGGAGCACGATCCGAGTGAAGCACAACACCTACTCGGTGCCGTCACGCCTCATCCGCCAGTTTGTGAATGTCCGGGTCTACGAAGACCGGCTGGAGGTGTACTACGCCCAGCAGCGCCAGCTCGAGGTGGAACGTCTGCGGGGGCGCGGGGGTCGGCGCATCAACTACCGTCACATCATCTGGTCGTTGGTCAAGAAGCCCGGGGCGTTTGCCCGCTATCGCTATCGCGAGGAGCTGTTCCCGAGCCTGAGCTTCCGCCGCGGCTATGACCGTCTGCGTGAAGGCCGTGTGGAGCGCGCGGCGGACTCGGAGTACCTGCGCATTCTGCACCTGGCAGCGTCGACGATGGAGTCGGAGGTGGAGACCGCCCTGGAGCTCTTGCTCGAGGAGGAGGGAGTGCCTCTGTACGATCGTGTGCGGTCGTTGCTCGGGCAGGCGAAGCCGGAGGTGCCCGAGATGGCCTCGCCACAGGTCGATCTGGCGGTCTATGACGGCTTGCTGGGCCTTGAGGAGGTGGCGTCATGAGCGCGGCCGACAGCGTCGAGATGCTGCTGCGCGAGCTGAAGCTGCCGTC
>JAAETI010000199.1 GCA_024228555.1 bacterium
AGCATGTGGGCCTCATCCAAGATGTAGATCTTCCGGGAACCGCCGGCGACCGCCACGGTGCCGACGTTGGCCCTGATCTCACGGACATCTTCGACCTTGTTGTGCGAAGCCGCATCCAACTCGATTACGTCTAATGAGTTGCCTTCAGTGACCGCGACACACGAGGCACACTCGTTGCACGGCTCCCCGTCATCAGCACGGTTCGCACAGTTGAGCGCCTTCGCCAGAAGACGGGCAGTGGTGGTCTTGCCGGTACCTCGAGGACCGGCAAATAAGTAGGCATGGGCGACCTTGCTTTCGACGACCTCACGGGCCAGCGTCGTCGTGACATGATCCTGTCCGACCATCTCATTGAAGTTCTGCGGACGGTACTTGCGGTATAGCGCCTGATAATCCATTGCGAGCGATGGTACCCGAGCCCACCGACATCCCGCCCGGAAATGACACGCATGTCATTTGTTTGGGCTTACCCTCCTGGCGTGAGTACTTCCCAAGGAGCCTGCTGAACCATGTCAGCTCAGGTTCGCCCGCATCGCAGGCATCAGGCAATCGACCCAGACAACGCATCCCCACGCCCGCGTCCTACGTCGGGCCGGGTTGTTTGGAGAACAGCATTCTTCTCCGCAGCCGTCGTATTCGTAATCTCATCTACATCCGCAATCGCAGGATTCGAGGAGCCGATTGGACCGCCTGGATCCCAGCCAATCGCCACCACCACCACTACCACTACCACTACCGCCGCCCCTACTGCACAACCCATCCGAATTGAACTCCCCCCGACGGCTGCCGAATGCGATCCGTCAGGACCTGTCTCATGTGACACCGATCTCCCCCCGAGCCCCGCTATCGACAGCGACACGCTCACGGCATGCAGCCTGGGCACCCAGCACCAGCCGACAGGGGAACTCATCATCGCGACAGCGGCGGAGGGAGCGCCCGCTGGGGCCATACGATTCCGTGTCGAGATAGAGGCCGGACTCGCCATCGACCATGACTGCTTTGCCGAAACTGCGCTTTCGATCCTTACAGATGATCGCGGTTGGACGTCAAGCGCTGACGTCGACTTTGCCAGGGTCGACGATGACACCTACGACTTCCGGCTCGTGCTTGCCTCACCAGCGACCACAGACACCCTCTGCTACCCCGCTCGGACCGCCGGTCGCTATTCATGCCGCAACGGAGAAAAAGTCATTATCAACCTCATGAGATGGACGTCAGGTACCGATGACTACAACGACAATCTCACGACCTATCGCCAATACCTCCTCAACCACGAGGTAGGGCACTTTCTGGGCAAAGGGCACTTGCAGTGCTCAGCACCCGGAGAATTGGCCCCCGTGATGATGCAGCAAACTAAAGGACTTGGGGAATGCCTCCCCAACGGATGGCCGACGGAGGTCGAGAAATGAGAATCCGCCTGGGAATCGATCTGGACGGTGTTGTCGCCAACTTCATCGATGGCTGGATGATGCGGTACAACATGGACTTCGGAACCAAGCTCACCGAGGAGCAGGTCTATCATTGGGATGCGGCAAGCGATCTCACCCACTTCGACGACATGTCGGACTTCTGGCAGTGGGCTGGCGCATCCGGCAACGGACCAACTGTCTTCCGCAATCTCGCTCCATATCCCGGCGCCCTCAACACTCTGGACGAGTTGGCGACGTGCCATGACATCGTGATCCTGACCATGAAACCAGATTGGGCCAGCCGCGATACGTTTTCGTGGATCGCCGATAATCGGATCCCGACTCGAGAAGTCCACCTGATCACAAAGAAGTGGAAGATCGATTGCGACATATACCTAGACGATTCGCCCTTCGTCCTTCCCGAACTCGTCGCAAACCGACCTGACTCGATTGTGTGTCGGTATGTGCGCCCCTGGAACGAACCGGTCGAAGGGGCTGTCGATGTTCACGACTGGGATGAGTTCTTGGCGTTGGTCTGCCGCGAGAACGGTGACCGCGACTGCGCGGAACGCCACTGACCGTTCGAATAGGCGTGTCGATCCACCACCAGGTGGAGCAGCGCCATCAGAACCGCAGTCACCACCAGAAACGGTCCTAGCGCTTCCAAGCCGTTGGCATCGATGAACCCTGAGGCGATCCACGGCACGGCAGCAGTCCCGACACTCGCTGCCGCGACCTGATAACCGATAATCGCAGGCGCTCGGTCTGCCCCCACCCAGAGCGGAGTCAACGCAACCAGGGTCGGGAAGACACCCGCGATGCTGAGGCCGAGCAACGGGAGACTCAGCACACCAAGGCCCGATGGATCCCGCCAGAAGACAATGGCGCCGATGACCGAGCCAGCCATGCTCAGGTGAAGGATGGATCGACCGGTGATGCGATCGCCAATCACGCCGAGTAGCAGCCTTCCCCCTGTCAGTCCGCCCCAATAGAGAGCGACCCAGATCCCGGCGGCAAATTCAGCTACGTTCCGCCCCTCTGTGAGCACCGAATAGGCAAATTGCCCGGCCGTGATCTCAAACCCCACGTTCAGAAGGAACAAACCAAGCACGCCTGCGATGGAGCCACCAACTCGACCGTCGCTGACCGCCACCGTCTTCTCCTCAGGTGGGTCCGGCCAATACCGGCGCAGCACGAATACGACTGCAAGCAGGGCGGCCTCAGCTATGGCCAACACCAGGTATGTCCAACGCCACGACAGCCCGCGAGCAAGTAGCGATGCCACCAGAATGGGACCCGTTGTCGCCCCAAGCCCAAAGCTCGCATGCAAGAGATTCATGGTGCGAGTGCCGTGATGCAACGCCACGTACGCATTGATCACCGCATCCACCAGCCCACCTGTGAAGCCAAGGCCGATCGCAGCCATCAACAACATTGGCCACGATTGGGCCAATCCATAGCCCATCAGCGAAACGGTGCCCAGGAGCAATGTTGCACTCAGGAGGTTGCCGATGCCCAACGCACTGGTCAAGCGGCCTGCGAACAGCCCCGCCACGAAATAGCCACCGGTCCCAATCGCCAGCAGCAAACCCAAATCGGACACGGGTCTGGAAAGATCCACCCGTATCGAAGGCCAGGCGACACCAAGCACCCCTGCGGACAAGCCGAGGGTCACAAAGATCAGAAACACGACTTTGATCAACCGGCGCGACGGCGCTGTGACAGACATCGCAGGAGGTTACCGCCCACTGGTCACGACCGATCCACCGTCGCCTACGGGTCGCGAAAACCCGGCATCTCGAATGGGCGCAAATGTGCCACGGGTCTAAAGTTGTGCTGTACCGCGAGTGAGTTACACAAGGGCTATCCAAAGGGAGTGCATTCGCAATGACTGTTCGCAAGATATTGGCGCTGCTTGCCGTATTGGCACTGTTCGTGGCCGCCTGTGGAGACAGTGATGACTCCTCAGACACAACCGAACCAGCAGCAACTGAAACAACCGCAGCACCCACAACCGCTGCACCTGCAACTACGGCGGCGCCGGCAACGACGACCGCCGCACCAGCACCGACTATCGGCACGGCCGATAATCCGATCGAGGTCCTATTCGTTCCTTCGGTGAGCGCTGAAGAGATCGTCGCCGGTGGTGAGCTTCTCAAGGAAGCTCTGAATGCCACCACGGGGCTCGAGTTCAACGTCTCCGTTGGTACGTCATACGCATCAACAATCGAAGAGATGTGTGCATCACCTGAAAACACTGTCGGGTTTATCCCTGCACAGGGTTACGTCCTCGCCAGCGACCTTTGCGGCGTTGACATCCAGCTGAAGTCGCTCCGGTTCGGTTATACCGAGTACTGGACTCAGTTCATCGTGCCTCGCGAGAGCGATGCTAATGACATCTTCGACTTCGCCGGGGCCAAGTGGGCATATCCGGACGCAACATCGACTTCCGGCTTCCTGGTGCCGTCAGGCGTCTTCCAGAAGGCTGGAATCAAGGTCGGCGAGTCCTTCGAGGCTGGCGGTCACTCGGCCGTCGTACGTGCTGTCTACAACGGTGAGGCCGATTTTGGCACCACGTTCTTCAGCCCGACCATTGATGCCGATCGCAACGTGATCTGGGATGGAACCCCTGAGGGTGCCGACATCACCGCAGATGCCGTCGAGACCTGTGTCCTTGATGCAGACGGTCAGATCGAGTGCAGCGGTGAGTATCCCCGTGATGCTCGACGCAACATTCGCGAAGAGAACCCGGATGTAATCCAGAAGGTCAAGATCGTGACTCTGTCCGATCCGATCCCAAATGACGGCATGGCCTTTGGTCCCGAATTCCCCGACGATCTCAAGACCCAGATCGTCGATGCAATGATGGCGTTCGCTGAAAGCGATCCTGAGACATTCGCAACTGCGTTTGATGCATACAGCTGGAGCGGTGTCGCTCCGACCGAGGACTCGGATTTCGATTCGATCCGTGCATTGCTGCAGGCTCTTGGGTTCTCGCTCGAGGATTTCTAGAACTTGACCAGCTTGGCGTCAGCCAGGCAAAGCAATGACCCGATACGGGCGGAGTTCATACTCCGCCCGTATCGCTTTTCTAGGCCCCACTAGCTTGAATGTATCCAACGCGTGAGGAAGGTCGTCTGTGCTCAAGGTCGAACACCTGACCAAGGTCTATGAAGGGGGCACGCTCGCCCTCGAAGATGTGTCCTTCGAAGTGAAGGACGGAGAATTCTTGGCCGTCATCGGTCTCAGCGGATCCGGCAAATCAACTCTGCTGCGCTGCATAAACAGGCTCATCGAGCCGACCGAAGGGCGCATCACATGGAACGGTGTCGATGTCACCAACGCTTCGCAGGAGGACCTACGTCGCATCAGGCGCCGGATCGGGATGGTCTTTCAGCACTTCAACCTGGTCAACCGCTCCAAGGTGACCACGAATGTTCTATCGGGAAGGCTTGGCTACACCAACCCGGCGTACTCGCTGATCAACCGCTTCTCCAACGACGACCGCGCCAGGGCACAGGCACAGTTGGAACGCGTCGGTCTCACCGATCGGGATGACCACCGCGCAGATGCGTTGAGCGGCGGCCAGCAACAGCGGGTGGGCATCGCAAGAGCAATGATTCAAGAGCCGGAGATGATCCTCGCCGACGAGCCGGTTGCCAGCCTCGACCCGGTACTGGCCCACTCCATCATGCAGTACCTCGAGCAGATCAACCAGGAGGACAAAGTCACGGTGCTGTGCAGTCTTCACTTCCTCGATCTCGTCGAGAAGTACTCACAGCGTGTGATCGCCCTCAATGACGGGCGTCTCGTATTCGAGGGCACTGCCAAGGAACTCGACGACGAGCGATTCAAGGACATCTACGGTCGGGAGGCTGAGCGCATTGGCTGAGAAGAAAAGCAAATCGCGACGTCGCCTCTGGATCATCCTCGGTCTGGTCGGAGCGTTCCTTCTTTATGGATACGCCGTTCAGGAGACCGACGTCGACTTGGCAGAAGTCCAAAGCGAAACACGCCGGGCCAGCTTGGTCCGCATCATGCGCAACTTGGCGCAGCCCAACCTCATCACCTTCGATGATGCCGAGGTAGTCATCTCAGCCGACGTGCTGGTCCCCTGCCCAGCCAGTGGAGTAGGCCCCGAGGCCGACACCTCTGGTGCCGCATACATTGTTGTCGAGCCATCGTGCGCCGACCCTGGCGACGCAGTCACCATCACCGGGGTTGGGTTCGAAGCCGAGGCGCGGGGCAACACGACGTTCCGGCCAGATTCAGAGTTCGATGTGACCAGACAACTAGAAGGCTTCACGCCGGACAGCGACGGCAATTTCACAATCACTGCGGAGCTACCGAATCGGACTTCCGAGAAGCCCCAACAGATCGAGGCAACCACACGAGTCCAGGTTGGGTCCTGGCTCAATCGAGAGGTGGTGTGGACCGACATCAACGCCAATGGGCTGCGTGATGAGCAGGCGATGCCCGAGAGCGGAACTCTCGAGATGGACGTTCCTTCTCTGCTGACGATACCGGGAGCGGGTCTGGTCCTTGTCGAAGACGGCGAGTCGGTCCAGACGCTTGCGCTTGGTGATGACTTCGTCGCCACCAGCGGTCCCGCCGAGGACCTCAACATGTCGGCTGGGGTCGTCGCAGAATCGGACTTCGAGGTGGTTAGCGCAAAGCAGGATGGAACCGTTGTCTTGAGCGGTCCCGGAGGCGCGGATCTCACGGGGGTGGAGATACTGCTGTATGACCCCGCCAACGGCAACCGCGGGGCCACCCATTCCACCGCAGACCAGTTTGCGCACTCCCCGCGCATTTCCGACAACGCCAAGGAGACATGGGACAAGATCATCGAGACAGTGTTCATGGCCTTCCTGGCCACAACGCTTGGTCTCCTGATCGCGCTTCCAATGTCGTTCCTGGCAGCGCGCAACCTGATGAAGGACATCAGAACCACGGTCACGAACCTGTCGCTCAACCTGCTGGCAATCCCGATTGGAGGACTGATTGGTCTCTACCTGAGTCGATGGGCGAGGAGTTGGGCGAGCAATCTCGAAAGCGACTGGTTCAGGTTTGCCCTTGTCGTCCTGATTCCGCTTGGACTGATATACGCCTTGCGAGCAATCCTCAAGGAAGAGGACGCAGAAGCACCGACCAGCCGCGAACGGGCAGTGCAAACGGCCGTGTTCATCGCTGCCGGCTTTGTGGTGGCTCTCTGGGGCTTCATCCTTGCCGCATTCCTCATCAATGCCGGCACCTCGATGGGATGGGGCTTCATCGGCAATTTCGTAGCAATCATTGGTGAGGTCATCCGACTGTTGCTACCGGTCTTTGCGATCGCCGGTGCCATCGGGATGATGATGAACCTCGGATCGAAGCTTGGCTTTGCGCTGAACGATCGGCTCGAAGGCGCTGCGATACGTGCGGTCAATCTTCCGCTGGCGGCAGCCGCCGGTGCCATCATCGCCATGATGATCGGGGCCGTCATCGACTGGTTCTATCAGTTCGAAAATCTTTGGACCAGTCGCTACATACCCGCCATCATTGGTGCCCTGATCGGTATCTACCTGGCCGCCCGGGTGAAGAAGTCCGAAGGTGTTGGGGTCGGCATGATCGTCTACTACATGGCGCGGACCCTATTCAACACGCTGCGGTCGATCGAGCCACTGGTCATGGTCATTGTCTTCGTTGTATGGGTCGGCTTCGGTCCATTTGCCGGGTCGCTGGCCCTGTCGCTACACACCGCGGCAGCCCTCTCCAAGCTCTACTCGGAGCAGGTGGAAAGCGTGGCAAGCGGCCCGATCGAAGCGGTCCGGGCCACGGGTGCGACGAGGATGCAGACCATCATCTACGGTGTGGTGCCGCAGATCGTGCCGCCGTATCTGTCGTTCACGATGTACCGCTGGGACATCAACGTTCGCATGTCGACCATCATCGGCTTCGCCGGCGGTGGTGGTATCGGGTTCCTGTTGCAACAGAACATCAACCTGCTGCAGTACAGGGATGCAGCAGCTCAGATGCTGGCCATCGCCATCGTGGTGGCAACCATGGACTGGATCAGCGCCCGTCTCCGCGAACGTCTCGTCTAGGCGGTCACCGACAGCATGAGCGAATTCATCCGCAGAACGCGGGAGGATACCGAGCGTCTCGAACACAAGACGCTGGCCCCTGCCGCCACCAGGTCCGTTGATTCGAGAGGACGTCGGCTTCCCGAGCTCGACGACGCCTATCGGACCGCATTTCAGCGTGACCGCGATCGGATCATCCACTCCAAGGCGTTTCGGCGCCTCAAGCACAAGACTCAGGTGTTCATCAATCCTGAGGGTGACCACTATGTGACGAGGCTCACCCATACTCTTCAGGTGACTCAGATTGGCCGGTCGATCGCCCGCAACCTGTCGCTGAATGAGGATCTGGCGGAGGCGATCTGTCTTGCTCACGATGTCGGTCACTCCCCGTTTGGTCATACCGGCGAGGACGCATTGAGCGAGTTCGTCGAGGACGAGTGGCTCCACTCAGCCCAGGGCGTGCGCATTTACGAGGTGTTAGAACCAGCAAACCTGAGCTGGGAGGTACTCGACGGTGTCCGCGCCCACTCGTGGAAGATCCCGGAGCCACCGGCGACGCCGGAGGGTTACATCTGCCGCTTTGCGGACCGGTTTGCCTACCTGACGCACGACGTGGATGACGCCCTGCGCGCCGGCGTTATCGAGCGCATCGACCTCCCCGCAGCAGCGTTGGCCCGCTTTGGCGAACCTGGTGGAGAATGGTTGGCTTCGATGATCCGGGCGGTCGTCAATGAATCTCTGGTGCGCGGCGCAGTGACTATGGATGAGGAGTCCCTCGAGGTCATGAATGAGCTGCGCGACTTCATGTTCCAGAACGTCTATCTGCGGGCCGGCACCGATGGGCAGCGGAGGACCGTCATGGCGATCGTGCGTGATCTCGTCAACTACTTCGTCGACCATGCATCTGAGATTCCCGATACCTACCGCCATACCGAGGCCGACACCCTGACCCAGGTCATCGACTACGTCGCAGGCATGACCGATCGCTACGCCATCAGCGTCCACGACCAGCTATACCGCCCCCGCCTCTTCTAGCGCCCGCTTCCAGCCCGTTCCGGAAATGCCCCGAGGCTCCGCTTGGGGAGCTCCCGAGGCTCCGCTTGGGGAACTCCCGAGCTCGGCCTTGGGAGCTCGCAAGCTCGGCCTTGGGAGCTCGCAGTTACCGCTGCCTCAGCGGTAGCCGTCGCCCCTGGGCGATCAGACCCACACCAACCAGGATGATCGGCAAAGCCAGCACGCTGCGGAAGCTCACCGTCTCGTTGCCAAGGGAAACGCCAAGCAACACGGCCACCGCCGGGTTTACGTAGGCGTAGCTGGTGGCCAGGGCCGGTCGCACATTGCGCAGCAGGTACATGTAGGCCGAAAAGGCAATCATCGACCCGAACAGGATCAAGTAGCCAAGGGCCAGCCAGGACGCCAATTGGGGACTGCCATCGAATCGTTCTCCAAACACCGGAGCCAGTACAGCAAGCAAGACACCACCGGTCAGCATCTCGGTTGCCGTCGCCATCGCACCATCGGGGAGGTCGAGACGCTTCGACCACACCGAGCCCAACGCCCACAAGACGGGCGAGATGAGGATGAGAACAGCGCCGAGCGCACTTACCGCCAGGTCCCCTGCGGTCGCCAGAATCGCCACGCCAACAAACCCGACCGCGATTCCTGCAGCTTCACGGACCGTCGTGCCCTCACCAAATAGCCGCGACCACACTGCCGCCCACAGCGGAACCGCCGCTATCGCAGTGGCGGCAACGCCAGACCCGATCCCGGCATCCTCGGCGACCGTTACCAAGCCGACACCACCGACCATCATCAACGCACCGATCATGATTGCGTTGATCCATTGTTGCCGTGACGGGGCTTGGCCACCCCGGACCCGGAGCCATCCGTACATGAGACCACCAGCCACCAGGAACCGGATAGCGCTCATGGTCAGCGGGGCAAACCCGTCCTCGACGGCGACTCGAATCGCCAGGTACGTCGATCCCCAGATCACGTAGACCGCAAACAGGGCCGCCACCAAAATGACGGCGTCGTTGGTCGGCTTGGTATTGGAGTTCACAGACATGACAACACCACAGTCTGTCGTTGAGTTGCGTCAGCTATGCGAATTCAGACAGACACAGCAGCGGGAGTTCGACTTATGAGTTGCCGTCAACACCGATTGCGGCGATACGAAGCCTGCGCAGGTCCGACTCGGACACGGCGACACGCGGGGCGCTCAGTTGTGGAGCTGGGGTGACCGAACACAACATGCGCTCCTCGGCGATCTCGTGACGCACATCGTCGAGGTCGCTCCGGGCTGCAGCGAGCTCGGTGACGCGATGCGGATCACGAGGGGCATCCTGGTATTGAACCCAACGGCCCAACAACCGGCTGAAGAGCTGGGAGAAGCGTTCTGTGATCATCGTGTCGCCTTTCTCTGTCCCCCGCACACGTGGTGCGTTACAGACATTGTGCACCAGATCCCGGTTCAGGTGTAAGCGTTATCGGGCTTCACATGCATGCTCTACACTCGATTCCATGGAAATCGACACGATTGACGACGCAATCCTTCACCAACTGCAGATCGACGGTCGAATGTCCTATCGGGCTTTGGGCGATCAGATTGGGTTGAGCCCAACCGCAGCCGCAGCTCGCATCGATCGGTTGGTTGCGGAAGGGGTCATCGAACGGTTCCAAGCCCGGATCAACCACCGCGCCCTCGGCAACACCATCCATGCCATCGTCGACATACGATTCAACAAGACCCAATACGGCGACGACTTTCTACCGCTGCTCGACAGCCTCCCCGCAGTGACTGTGGCCCGATTCGTTACGGGGCCATTCGACTGCTCACTCGAGGTGTGGGTGCCGTCGTCGGACGATCTAAGCCAGCTGCTTGTAGATCTCAAGAAGACCGGCGATGTGGCCGAGATGCAAACTCGGCTCGTGCTGATGGTCGCAAAAACATAAACCGCAAAAGGACCAATGGCGAGGGGCCAACCGAATGCCCAATTCGAATCCAGTTCGATACCGCGCGTCGCGGCTGACTCAAGAGCCCGCCCCTGGCACATGGGGGAGATTCTCGAAGACCGATCGGTCAGTTTCCTCAAGCGATTCCCCGACCTCGTCTTCGTCGTGCTCGTCGCACAGATTGCCCACACGCCCGCTGAGCCATGACCATGACGGGACCGCTCCCAACAATGTCAAGCCAATAGTCGGGCGTGGTGCCCCTGGAGCGGTTCGACCTCGAGAACCATCTCATGACCGGAGCGCAGACTCCTAGCTACGGCGTGGCCACCCTGAATGGTGGTGACGCAGGGGACGTGATGTCGGGTGGCGGCACGGCGGATCAGGCCACCGTCGCCACGAGCCCGGCGCCCCTGTGGTGTGTTGATGACAATGCTGATCAGCCCATCTTCGATCAGCCGGACTGGGTCCCAAGGCCCTTCGCCAACCTTGTCGACGCGGCTGGCCGCAACGCCGGCAGCCTGCAGTGCCGCAGCCGTTCCTTCGGTGGCGACGATGCGAAAACCCAGGTCGGCGAAGATCTGGCCGGTCTCCACGCCGAGGCCCTTGTCACGGTCTGCCACGGAGAGAAACAAGGTCCCCTTTGTCGCGACTATGGCCCCTGCAGCCAGCAATGCCTTCCCATAGGCAGCTCCAAGCGAAGCGGAGATGCCCATGACCTCGCCGGTCGATCGCATCTCCGGTCCAAGGATCGTGTCCTCTTCGGGGAACCGCGACCAGGGGAGCACAGCTTCCTTGACTGCTGTGTGTTGCGGCACGGTCGGCGAACCCGAGGACAGCGAGCCATCACGTCGCAGCTCCGCGATGGTCTCACCCATCATCACCCGCGTTGCGATCTTGGCCAGCGGCACTCCGGTTGCCTTCGAGACGAATGGGACAGTCCGCGACGCCCGTGGGTTGGCCTCGAGAACGAAGACGGAATCACCCTGGACTGCAAACTGGATGTTGAGGAGACCCCGCACGCCGAGTCCTCGGGCCAGCGCCTCGGTCTGTTCGAGAATGATCCGATGCGCAATCGGTTGCAGCGTCGGCGGAGGGATTACACAGGCCGAGTCACCGGAGTGGACACCGGCCTCCTCCACGTGCTCCATGATCCCCCCGACGAAGAGGTCGGTGCCGTCGAACACGGCATCGATGTCGACCTCGATCGCACTCTCGAGGAACCGATCGATGAGCAGCGGGCTGGCGCTCATGTCTATCGGTTCGCCACGGAGCGGGTCGGCGATCTCGGCGAGGTACTCATGGAGTTCGGCGACGGAGTACAGGATCCGCATCGCCCTCCCCCCGAGCACGTAGGAGGGCCGGACCAGCACAGGGAAGCCGATTCGTCCGGCAATCGCGACGGCCTCGCCGCTTGACGTAGCGGTGCCATTCGGAGGTTGGGGCACGCCAATCCGGCTGCAGAGTTCTGCAAAGCGCTTCCGATCTTCAGCCAGATCGATGACGTCAGGCGTCGTCCCTGCGATCGGCACCCCTGCCGCGGCAAGGTCATCAGCGAGACCCAGCGGGGTTTGGCCACCGAGTTGGACGATCACCGAGTGCGGCTGCTCCTTGGCGATGACCGCAAGCACGTCGTCAGCCGTCAGCGGCTCGAAGTACAACCGTGTCGACGTGTCATAGTCGGTCGAGACGGTCTCCGGGTTGCAGTTGATCATCACCGCGTCATACCCCGCCTCCTGAAGCGCCTGCGAGGCGTGGACACAGCAGTAGTCGAATTCGATTCCCTGCCCGATGCGGTTGGGCCCGGATCCCAGGACAACCACGGTTCGGTCGCCGGGTGGCGGCGCTTCATCCTCCTCTTCCCACGTGCTGTAGAAGTAGGGCGTCGTCGCTTCGAACTCGGCTGCGCAGGTGTCGACGGTCTTGAACGTCGGCTCCACCGACCAGCCGGCGAACAGGCGGCGAACCGCGGGAACGTCAAGGCCCCACAGATAGCCAAGTTGGGCGGCACCGTACCCGAACCGGCGCGCCGCTAGGCCGATCTCCGGCCCCGGCTGCTCGGTGTCGAGTGTCTTTCGCAACGCAACTGTCGCCTCGATCTGGTCGAGGAACCAAGGATCGATGCCAGTGGCGGTCATGTCCGCCGGCGTCAACCCACGCCGCAGCAACTCGGCGATCCCGAATAGACGATCGGGGGACGAAGTCGCAACAGCCTCCAGCAGGGATTTGGTGGAGGCAGCCAAGAACGGTTCCTCTCCACGGTCCGCGTTGAGGCCCGCCCGGCCCACCTCGAGGCTGCGGATCGCCTTCTGCAACGCCTCGGGAAACGTGCGACCGATCGCCATCGCCTCACCGACGCTCTGCATGGACGTCCCCAGCACAGGAGTGATGGACGGGAACTTTGCGAAGTCGAAGCGCGGAACCTTGACCACGACGTAGTCCAGCACGGGCTCAAAGGAGGCCGGAGTCACCCCGGTGATGTCGTTAGTGATCTCTGCGAGGGTGTAGCCGACAGCAAGCTGCGCTGCGATCTTGGCGATGGGGAACCCAGTCGCCTTCGAGGCCAGCGCCGAGGAGCGTGAGACGCGAGGGTTCATTTCGATGATGATCCGGCGCCCGGTAGCGGGGTCAACGGCGAACTGCACATTGGAGCCCCCGGTGTCGACCCCGATGGTCCGGAGGCAGGCAAGGGCGTCGTCCCGCATCTGCTGGTATTCGAGGTCGGAGAGGGTCATCGCCGGAGCCACAGTGATCGAATCACCGGTATGCACACCGATCGGATCGAGGTTCTCGATCGAGCAGACAATGACGGCATTGTCCGCGCTGTCCCGCATCACCTCGAGTTCGTACTCCTTCCAGCCGAGGATCGACTCCTCGATCAGCACTTCCCCCAAGGGTGAAGCCGCCAGGCCTGTGGCAACCACAGATTCGAGCTGCTCACGGTTGTGGGCGATACCGGTCCCGCCGCCGCCGAGGATGAAACTAGGACGGATCATCACCGGATAGCCGAGCTCGTCGGCAGCAACGATCGCCCCGTCCAGAGCATTGACATAGCGGGCCTGGGCCGTCTCGAGCCCAATGCCATCCATTAGTTCCTTGAAGCGGCCCCGGTCCTCAGCAGCGTCGATCGCATCCGGCGTGGCCCCGATCATCTCGACACCGAACTTGTCCAAAACCCCGCGGCTGACCAGCTCCATGGCGGTGTTCAGCGCGGTCTGACCCCCCAGCGTCGGCAACATCGCATCGGGCCGCTCCTGCTCGATGATGGCAGCGACCACCTCGGGTGTGATCGGCTCGATATATGTGGCGTCGGCGAAGCCGGGGTCGGTCATGATCGTCGCTGGGTTCGAGTTGACGAGGATTACTCGGTAGCCGTCCTGGCGGAGAACCCGAACCGCTTGTGTGCCCGAGTAGTCAAACTCGCAGCCTTGCCCGATGATGATCGGACCAGACCCGATGATCAGGATCGATTCGATGTCGTTGCGGCGGGGCATCAGCTTCGCCCCGCGATGACGGCCTCGGCAAAGTTGTCAAAGAGGTGTTTGGCATCGTTGGGTCCGGGTGCGGCTTCTGGGTGGTACTGCACCGAGAAGGCAGCGGCGTCGGTGCAGGAAAGGCCTTCGACTGTGTTGTCGTTGAGGTTGATATGGGTGATGTCGACCCTCCCGAATTCGCTCTCGAACCCATCCGGAATGGCTCCCGCAACGTGTACGGCAAAACCGTGGTTCTGCGCAGTGATTTGCACCGCCCCGTCGACCATACGCTGCACTGGGTGGTTGCCACCGTGATGACCGAATGGGAGCTTGAAGGTCCTCGCTCCCAAAGCCAAACCCAGCACCTGGTGCCCGAGGCAGATACCGAACAACGGTCGCGTCCCGAGCAGCGAGCGCAGCGTGGCCACGACGTCGGTCAGTGGCTCCGGGTCACCAGGCCCGTTCGAGACGAAGACACCATCCGGTTCCAGATCGAGAATCTCAGCCGCACCGGTGCCCGCCGGCACTACGCGTGTGGCCAGCCCCCTCTCGGCAAGTTCTTCGACGATCCGTCTCTTGATGCCGAGATCGATCGCAACCACCGTGCCTCGGAGTGGGCCTTTCGGTTCAACTACGTACGGGCGACTCGTGGTCACCGTGGTAGCCAGGTTGAGGCCTTCCATGGGCGGGGCCGCCGCCGCCATCTCACACAGCTCGGCCTCGGTCCCGTCAGTTGCAATCACACCGGGCATCGCACCATGAGTGCGGATATGCCGGGTAAGGCGTCGCGTGTCGACGTCGGTCAACGCCACCAGTCCTCTGGCTTCGAGCCAGCCGGGCAAGGAACCTTCGGCCCGCCAGTTCGAGGGCCGCACGGTCATCGACCGAGTCACCAACCCGCTGGCAAAGGTCCGCGCAGCCTGCTCGTCCGCTTCGGCCACCCCATAGTTGCCGATATGCGGTGACGTAAGAGCGACGATCTGCCGTGCATACGAGGGATCGGTGACGATCTCTTGGTACCCCGTCATCGACGTGTTGAATACGACTTCACCGACTGCTCGACCGGGCGCTCCGACCGAGGTACCGGAAAACGTGGTTCCATCCGCAAGTACCAGAACACCCTTGGCATGTCTACGCATATCCCGTCCTTTCCGGCCTCACGGGACCGGGTTTAAAGGTTGGTGGCGCGCACTATAGCAACGGCTGCAAGAGACTCACAGTGGACGGTTTCGGGCTACTACGGTCAGGCAACCGGCTGTCTGATGATCGTCTTTAGCTTGGCCGGATCCGCCTTCCTGGGGTCACCGAGGTATATCTCGTGATGGAGACCACTTAGCGACAGACCCTGCTCAGTGATGAAAGCATGCAGCATCTCGATGGTCGGTGCTTCTTCGGCATAAGGACCGATGTGCATCACTTGAGCACTCGTACCTTCGTGATAGATGTCGTATCGCACCTCATCGCCTGCAACTAGCTTCTTGCCGGCAGCGACTCGGGGAATGACTTCGTCGGCCATAGCTGCGGTTGCTAGCTCGGGGAGCCCGATCATCATCCGCCACTTCCAGGCAGATTTGTCACCGCTCACATACGAACTCATGTCGTCGGCCCACCACAGCCCTTCGAGAGGGAGCACCGTGTAGCCGTCGCCTGTCTCTTGCTTGATTACGGCTCGGATGCCGTAGGCGATGGGGTACAACGCCTGCACCGCGTCCTTGTAGCGCTGCCCGGCTGGAGTCCCCTCGCCGTCGATCATCAGGAACGGCCGCGGGGGTACGTCGACCAGGCCCGGTTGGCCAACCTTTGCGGTGTAGTGCTCGCGATATACCTTCTTGAGGTCGATAGACGCCATGGCTATGCCACCGGGAGTCTGATCTCGGTGATCGGACCACCGGGATCATCGGGAGCAATGAGATAGGCCTCCTGCGCCGGCCCAGCGATCCGCAGCTCGTTATCGGAAATCCAGTTTCCGATTGCCGCATACGACTCGTGAAGAGTGTCATAAGGACCGTCGTGGATGATCACAGCTGCCTTCCCGCCGGGAATTGAACGCTGGACAAAGGACCGTCCGCCCGGCGTGTCGGGGACCGCTTCGAGCTGGGTCGCAACGGGGAAGGCGACCTCAACATCGAGCTCGGTCGGTTTGAATTCGGGATCGTGATAGACGGAGAAGCAAGGTGCGATCGGCATGATGCCCGCAGGCATCAGTGCGGCGTAACCGTCGCCGATCATCGTCCCGACATCCCGCGGGTCCGCCAGGACCTCCCTTAGCGAGACGACTCGCTGCGGCTCCATTTCCTTCAATACAACATCATGGCTGGGCATCATTCCCTCACTCTCGATCAGACGGAGCCGGTTCTCCACCCGGGACAACCGAGCCTGCTCCTCAGTGACCAACTGGCTGATCTCAGCCTGTTTGAGCCGAAGCATCCCTCGCAGTTCCGCGGCTGACAGCTCATCGTTGAGGATTGCCGTGATCTCGTCGAGCGACAATCCCAAATCCTTGAGTGCAAGGATGCGGTTGAGCCGTGGTAGCTGGGTAACTGCGTAGTAGCGGTAGCCGGTGTCCGGGTCGATGCTGTCGGGCGGGAGCAGTCCTCGATCGCCGTAGTAGCGGAGCGCCGAAACCGGCACTCTCGAGATCGTCGAGAACTCACCTATCCGATACACAAGCACCTCCGTCGATTTCTTCCTGTATTCAGGCCTTCTCGGTCAAGTATGCAGTCTCTAGCTACTTGAGAGTCAAGGGCTGATTTCCTAGCCGACCACCGTTCCGACCAGCACGAGCAAGACGACGTTGAGGGCTGTCCAGACCACGCACGAGACCAGATAGCGCCGCAACCAATCTCCCCATCCGGGCGAGAAGTAGGCGAGTCGGGAACCAAGCAAATACCAGAGTGGCAACGATGTCAACAAGCCCGCGACGACCACGAGCAGCCGGCCCGCCTCGATGAAATCAGCAGTGAATATCCAAGCTGTTGGAGCTGCGACCAAGAACAACATCGTTGCCAAGATCGAGGCGGCAACGTCGGCCATGTTCCCAACGCGATCGAAGTCGATGCTGAGGGCGTAGGTAGCCAATAGAAGTGGATAGGCGAACGCGGCCAGGCCCCCGACCCAACGAGGCAGGCCCCCGATTCGCGTCGAGAAGTTGATGCCGGTTGTCACCGGGGCAGCCTACCGCTTCCCGGCACAAGCGATTGAGTAGCATCTGGTCCAGTCAAACCAGGAGCTTGCATTGGGTGAATTCATCGAGTCGGGGGCTGTAAAAGTCATCGAGGTCATCGGGATCTCCAAGGATGGATTCGAGGCTGCGGTCGACAATGCTGTTGAAAAGGCATCCGAGAGCATTGCCGGCATAACCGGTGTAGAAGTGCAGAACCTCAGCGCCAGGGTCAACGAGGGCAAAGTCGTTCAATACCGCGCCAACGTGAAACTGGCTTTCGCTGTTCGATAGAGGGGGCAGCTCTGATGCAGGGATCACCCGACGGGCAGGCACGCCTCACTAGAAGCCGTACCAATCGCAAACTGGGCGGCGTTGCCGGTGGCTTGGCCGAGTACCTCAATATCGATCCGACGCTGATCCGGATCGTGTGGCTGATCCTGCTCGTCATGGGTCCGGGGTTCATCCTGTACATCGTGGCGTGGATCGCTGTGCCCGAGGCGGACGAAGACGTCCAACCGCAACCGATCCGCAGTTCCCCGACCAGCGCATCGGGCCAGCTGATCATGGGTGGCCTGCTCGTCGCCATCGGTGGTGCGCTGATGGCGGACCGCTATCTACCGTGGATGAAGGATCTGATCCTGCCGGTCACGCTGGTCGCAGTGGGAACAGGCGTGGTCGTCTACTCCCTACGCAACTAGTCGCCGGCGCGGTAACTAACACATTGTCCACAAGATCCTCGGAGTACGGGCTTGCGGATTGCGACGTGGCCATCTGGTGGGCATGCTGGGGCAATGGAATTCGATCAACCCGACGAAGACGCTTATGGACGTGTCACCAATCCGGAGCGATATCAGGTTGTCGCGGAGGCAGCAACTGCCCTCGTCGGCAGCCTGGTCGATGCATTCGATGTCGTGCAATCATCGGGAGACTCCGCTGTGGACTTCCCGAACTGGCGAGACGCACCCCCGAAGACAATCCGTCTCGTGCCCAACGCGGGGGCTCCGCTTGCGTTCGCGATCACAGACTTCCCCGTAGTGGGTGTCCGATTCGGCGAATGGGGAAAAGAGACCTTCCCTTCATGCGGTTGTGATGCCTGCGACGAGCAACCATCAGACGTGATGCGCAGAATGAACGATCTAGTTGAAGCCGCGGTCGACGGAAGATACGAGGAGGAGTTGACCAAGCGGATGTTTCGTATCTCCTTCACCGGCAGTTGGGGTAGGCAATCCAGCGAACGACGACTCAAGCGCCGAGAGTGGCGGGACTACGGGCAGCCCGGCCTACACAAGTGGCCCCGCTGGCCCAGGCGATGAGCGCCTGGGACAGCTGAGTGCTGAGATCAGCCCCAAGTCCCTACCGGCCGCTAAGAGGGATCGTAATCCGGATCGGGGCTGGATTGTGAGCTATCTGAGCTCGGCGTACAGGTCGAATCGCATATTCCCGGGCTGGGTCGGCTCGAGGACTTCTTCGAACCATCTATGGGACGGGTGAATCTCGAGATCGTTGCGCTTCACCATCTCGTCGAGCCGGTTCCAGCCTTCGGTGATCCAAGAGCCCGAGGGGTCATCCTCAAAGGACCCCTCGATGCCGGTCACCACGAACGTCCCAGCTTCGATTGAGGCCACCTGCGTATCGTCGTCGAACGGCAGCACTTGCTCCGGCACAGTCACCATCACTCGATACCCGTAGTTGTCCGGTTCGTGAGCCAGCCGACCATCTGCATCGATGTTGTGGCCGAAGACCCGATGCGATCCGGCGGCTTCAGGGTGACGCTCCACCCAGGCCTCCATTTCTCGAGTTGCCGAATCCTCGGGCTCGGGCTTGAAGCCATCGAAATACACCACGGTCATCTTCGGCAGGGATTTCGTCAGAACACCCATCATTACTTCTCCTACTAGATCAACTTCGCCTACTCGCCGCGCCAAGGGGCCCTCGGCGCGATACTGACTCGGCGTCATGCCGAACTCCTTCTTGAACGCCCGGCTAAAGGCCTCATGGCTGTCGTAGCCCGACCTAAGTGCGATGGCCAAGATCGACGTACCGCTCACCGCCAGATCGTCCATCGCAATAGACAAGCGACGTCGTCTCACATACTCGCCAAAGCGGTATCCGGTAAGCGCTGGAAAGTAGCGATGGAAAGTGCGCAGCGACATACCCGCAGACCGCGCTGCCTCCCTCGCTGTAACACCCTCCGTGAGATTCGCCTCAGTCAGATCGATCGCGTCTTGGACCTGTTCGTAAATGGTCAGCATGTGAGGATTCTACGAAAGCAAAGCCTCCACTTCTTGATCGAAAGTGCAAACCGTGCGCCACTGTTCTATGCGACACAGCGCACATGAGCGACGAGCGAACCGCGTAGGATGGCGAGATGGCAGATAGCTTGATAGTCCTTGATCGCACCGCCGCGCTCCGGCGGGCAAAGGTGCTCAATCGACTCACGATCGGGTGGAACCTAGTTGAAGGCATTGTGGCCGTGTGGGCCGGGTGGCTGGCGGGCTCAGTGAGCCTCATTGGATTTGGCCTCGACTCGGGAATCGAAGTGTCGGCGGCGCTGATCCTGGCCTGGCGACTGGCCAAGGATCGGGCGGGAGAATGTAGCCAAGAGGCGGATCGGCGAGCGCAGCGCTTGGTGGCGATCAGCTTTGGTGTTTTGGCCGCATATGTCAGCTACGAAGCAGTAGCTGATCTTGTCGCCGGGAACCAGCCCGACGTCAGCATTGTCGGCATAGTGCTGGCAGCTCTGTCACTGGCGGTGATGCCGGTGCTCGCTCGGGCCAAAGCACGGCTGGCACCGGTGCTGGGATCGCGGGCAGCACAAGCAGAGGCGTCCCAGACCGACGTATGTGCCTGGCTTTCGGCCGCCGTGCTCATCGGGTTGGGCGCAAACGCAGCTTTCGGATGGTGGTGGGCAGATCCACTGGCCGCACTCGTCATCGCCGGCATCGCCGCCTGGATGGCCACGGTGACATGGAAAGCGGACTCACTCGAGGACACCTGCTGCGGCTGACCGTTGTCCTAATCCGGAACGATGGCCTGTGCTTTCACAGCTTCACGATCGACCAGATTCCCATGGCTGATCACGGCACGGGGCGCCGCATGAAAGCGCAACGCCTCGGCGAGGCTCTCACCCTCGACCACAACCAGGTTGGCGGGATTCCCCACCTCGAGGCGGTGACCTTCGAGACCGATCGCTGCTGCCGGGTTGACCGTCACCATGTCGTAGATGAACTCCAGCTGCGGCTCCGCCATCAGCCAGAGCAGGTGGGCACCCAAGAACGCCACTTCAAGCATGTTGTTTCGGCCAAAGGCGTAATACGCATCGGAAATGTCGTCTTGGCCGAGGCTCACGTTCACGCCCGCTGCAGCCAGTTCGGTAACTCTTGCATGGAGTGGCCCGGTGTGCGGATCAGAGACGACCGCAACGCCCGCCTCCAAGAGGAGTGCCGCAAGCCTCTCGAAGTACGGATCCGGGTAGAGCTGCATGGCACGGGCATGGTGCGCCAGCGCACGACCCTTCCATCCAACACGGAGCGCCTCAGTTGCCATCATCTCGAGCGTTCGCAGCCCTGGATCGCCTGCATCGTCAAGCAGCATCGAAACCGGCGCATCGTTGGCAACGGCAATCTCGAACACAACCCGGACGTGCTCGGCCATGTCGGCCTCGGTGAACTCGATCCAAGGAATCCCACCAACAACATCGGCCCCCAACTCCATCGAACGCCTGAGAAGATCTTCGGTCCCCGGCTCGCGCACAATCCCATCCTGCGCAAACGCAACCACTTGAACATCGACAACCCCGGCGAACTCCTCACGAAGGGCCACCAGCACCTCGACGCCACGGGTGCCCGCCTTCGAATCAACATCAGCCAGCGCCCTGATATGAGTGTTGCCGTAGTAGGCGGCCATTGCCAACGCCCGCCGTCCAGCAGCCAGCATGACATCCGGGTCCTGGGTGTCTTTGACCGCGGCCGCGGTTTCGATGGCCGCCATCGCCTTACCCATCCCGCTGCCGTGATAGTCGCCCAATGCGGCATCTCCGAGTTGGCGAAGCGTGAACACCTTGTCCAGGTGCAGATGTGTGTTCACAAACGACTCGGTAACCAGATTGCCCGCGGCGTCAATGACAGTGTCACCCTCTGCAGCCCCGCCGGCGGGCACGACGGCGGCAACCACCCCGTCACGGACCGTGATGTCGACCAGGGATTGGCGCCCCCGCAACCCGGCGGAACGAACGATCAACGACTCACTCATGTTGGCTCCTATACCGTCGGATGGCTCGATGATACGTCCTGGGAATCCCGCGCCGTCGTGACCTTTGGCACTAGAACCCCAAATGGGGGCGGCGGATCATGGTTGCATAATCCGTGAGAGGAGAACTGGCATGCCCGAGACAGTCTCGATGTCCATTGAGCTCGACGAAACCGCCAAAGGGGTCAATGCGACCGGAAGGTTTGAGCTCTCCGGCAAGACCTACCGAGCGAGTGCCCATGCCCCAGAGAACCACCGCGACCACAGAATCGCCCACGACCTTGCCGTCGCCAGAGTGATGCGGAACCTGGAGCTCGAGCTCATGGAGTGGATCCACGAGCATATCGATCGCTACATCGCCGACGAGTAGTCAGCTCAGCTCCAACACGTAACCGATCTCGTCGACACCGCTACCCGGCCAATCGCTGCGAATCCATGGCTGGACTACCCAACCGCGACGCTCGTACATCCTCCGTGCCCAGGTGTTGTCCACCAGGACCCAGAGCCGCGCCTTTCGATAGCCCTCTTTGTGAAATGTATCGATCACACGGTCGTACAGCAGTGATCCGATGCCACGGCCAAACCAATCCGGGACCACATACAGCTTCAGCAGGATGCAGTCGGTTCCTTTGTCGACGTCGTCATCGGGTCCGAACGCAACGGCAGCGACAAACTCGCCGTCTACGGATGCCGCAAGAACGGATCGATTCGCTTCGGCGATTAGGTCTCCCCACTCGCCCTCCAACTCCTCCTGGGTGGGTTTTGGCAGCGAAGCAGGAAAGATGCCCGCAAATGCGGATAGAGCGCTGCGAAGTTGCACACTGGCCACATCCGGAATCTCAGCGACCGTCACGGTCCGAATCCGAATCTCAGGCTCGCCGCTGGTCACGTCGACCTGGAGCGGCGAGGCATCGTCACCCTTGACCTTGTCCTTGCCGGCGGCGGTCGATCGGGACAGCGCATCAGCCTGAGTCTTGCCGGCATCTCGAGGGTTTGGGGGCTACAAATGCCATCAGCGGCGATTCCCGCCTTCTCCTGAAACGCTTCCAGCGCAGCGTTGGTCTCGAGGCCGAAGACGCCATCGGCGCCACCCGGATCGAAACCCACCGCGGCAAGACGCCTCTTCAACTTTGCTACCTCGTCACCACTCGAGCCAGTTTTGAACATGATGTTGTCCTTCCCTCCGCGCTCGCAATTGGATCGTAGCCGCGCAAAATCTGGGTCCGTTATGGTGCTGTCATGAAGCGACTCTCCCTCCTCCTGCTGGTACCGCTGACCCTCGCCACCGCCTGCGGTAACAGTGAGGAACCGGCATCTACCCTGCCCCCCGACGCCGCAGTGGTATTGGAAGCCAGCGCCCAGGCAATGGGCTCCGTGGAGTCGGTGCGCTTCCTGATCGAGCGCAGCGGGGCGCCGGTCTACATCGACAACCTCGACACCTTGAACTTCGCCCTAGCTGAGGGCCAGTTCGCTGCACCGTCGTCGGCGAATGCGGTCGTGACGCTTGCAGTCGGCAACATCAACGCCCAGATAGGTGCCATCGCCATCGACGGCCAAACCTGGCTGACCAACCCCATAACGGGGGAATGGGACGAAGCCCCTTCCGGCTACGACTTTGACCCGGCGACGCTGTTCGATCCGGAACTCGGGTGGCGTCCGCTACTCGCCGATGGACTCAGCGGTGTTGAGTGGATTGGAGAGGAGACCAGGAATTCAGAACCCCGCTATCACATACGTGCCGTCGCCGATGAGGACCGCGTCGCCCTGATCCTTGCCGGGCTCATCAGGAAGCAACCGGTCGACCTCGACGTGTGGATCGATCCAGCAAGTGGCTACGTTCGCGAGGCAGAACTCTCCACGGTGTACGAGGGTCAAACTAGTGACTGGTACATAGAGTTCTCCGAATTCGATGTCCCGATCGAGATCGAACCGCCCGACATCGAGAGTTGATACCGAAATGAAGCGACGCGAGGCATCACCACGTGCCGTTCTGATCGTTGTCGCGTTCGGCATCTTCATAGCCGCCGATGATCTGACCGTGGTCACGACCATGTTGCGCCCGATCATCAACGATCTCGGGATCGTTCTCCCCGACGGTATCGACGATGCGGCTTGGATCGTCAACGCCTACCTCATCGCCTATGTCGCAGTCATGCCGTTCATGGGACGCCTCAGCGATGTCCTCGGGCGCCGCCGTGTCTACATCGCCGCGATGACTCTCTTTCTCGCAGGCTCGATCATCATCCCGATGACAAGCAGCCTGGGCCCATTCCTGTTCGGACGGGTGCTGACGGCAATGGGTGGCGGGGCACTGGTCCCAATTGGTATGGCGGCGGTCAGCGACGCTTATGCGGAAAGGAAGAGGGCGCGCGCACTCGGCGTGTTGGCCGCGATCGACACGCTGGGCTGGGTATGGGGACCCCTCTATGGAGCGATGATCGTCCGCTTCCTCACCTGGAGATGGCAGTTCCACTTCAACATCCCGCTCGCCATTATCGGAATCGTCGCGGCCTGGTATGTCCTCGAAGATGCAACAGCCGACCAGCGCAAAGCCAGAATCGACTGGACCGGAGCCGCGCTGCTGACAACGGCCCTGGTGAGCCTCAATCTCGCACTGCTCGGCAGCGCCGAAATCCAGAGCGTGACCGGTCTCGATGAGCTGACCGGCCGATCCGGGTCTGGACTGGTCTGGCTATATCCAGTCGCGTTGGTGGCTGGAGTTGGGTTTGTGTTCTGGCAGCGCCGTGTCGATCACCCGCTGATCGACCCCGCTCTGTTCCGAGGACGCAATCTGGTGGCCGCCGTTGCAGTGAACTTCTTCGTTGGGGCGACTCTGGTGATCGCCATGGTCAACGTTCCGCTGATCATCAACGTCGTGGAGTTGAACCTGGAACGGGCCGCCGTAACCACAGGGTGGGTGCTCAGCTCGCTGACGGCGTTCATGTCTCTCGCCTCATACGTCGGGGGGCGGATAACCGAAAGCCGGTGGTACCGGCCTCCCGTTCTGATCGGCCTAGCTCTGTCCGCGATTGCATTCTTCATGATGGGCTACGGCTGGGAAGTGAGTACCAGCTATTCGACCATCGCCATCTTTCTGGCAATCCTCGGCACCGGCTTTGGCCTGACCATGGCACCGACTACGGCTGCGGTGGTTGATGCTGCGCCTGCGGACAGGCGCGGCACGGCAGCCAGTCTCGTCATGGTTGTTCGCCTGATTGGCCTCTCGGTTGGCTTGTCCAGCCTCACCGCCTGGGGGTTGCACCGTTTCAATCAACTCCGAACCGAAATTGACCTGCCCGCCATTACCGATCCTGACTACGCCAAGGCAGCCACGGCCGCATCCGCCGAGCTGACTACGGCTGCAATGACCGAAACCTTCGTCGCCGCGGGCGTTCTGATCATCGTCGCTTTCCTCATTGCAACGATGATGAAACGAACTTCCGCCAAGCCCGAACCCGAAACCGACCCGGCAGCCCAGGGGGTGCCCATGAATCAGTTCATAAGCCGCAACATGACACCCATCGTGCTCGGCACAGCTGCGTTGCTGGTTGCGCTAGCCGCGGCCACCTTCTTCATGGCAAGCAGGGTCAGCAGCCTGTCCGATGATCTCGAGGCCGCTCAGAGCCAACAAGCCGAGCTCGAAGCCAACATCGCACGGGTCGAGGGCGGTGCGGCACTCTATGCATCGCAGGTGACTGCATTCCAGGAGCAACTGGGTGGGCTTGGCCCAACCATTGACTCGGCACTCGGAGAAGCGGTAACCGGAATCGATGAATTCCGCACCTCCACCATCCGGTTCGATGTCAGCATCAACGAGGTTGTCCCCATCAATGCTGATGTCGTGCTCGACAGAACCGTCCAGGTGCCTATCAAGACGACGATCCCAATTGATGAGTCATTCGATACGACCATCACGATCAATGGTCCCTTTGGCATCGATATCCCCTTGGATATCACCGTCCCCATCCAGCTGGATCTACCGATCGACCTGGACGTTGCGATCCCGATCAACGAAACCATCCCCGTCAACACTGAAGTACCCGTGAACCTGGACGTACCGATCGTGATCGATATCGCGGAGACCGACCTCGCTGCTCTTGCAGATGCGCTTGCTCAGGGTCTGGAGTCCTTTCGCGAAATGGCGTCGCAGCTCGGCGGCTAGGGCTGGCAAGCCGACAAGATCGAGCAGCTTGGGGAGAATCTCCTCTGCGGACGTTGCCCCAGACTCGGCACCGAGAAACTTGGCACGCTCATCGCCCTTGATAGCGGAGCCGCCAAGGAAGATCGGCACATCAACTGGCATCGACGTGCACCAAGTGGGGTTCGCTAGGTAGCCGGCCAGATCCGAAGTGCAATACGACGCCCCCGCAAGTCGGCGGCTACGTACTCGACCTCTTGACCCTCGGTGAGCGTCTCCATCTCGTCCAAGGCCTGGCCATGCACAAACACTTCGCCGTCACCTTCGGTAGGAGCCAGCATGCCCAGTCCGTGAATAGTGTCGAAAGACTTCACGATTCCGCGTTCATGGTGTTTGGCTGCGGCTGCGGGGAGATAGGAGATACGTCCCACGGTGAGAGCAAGCAGCAACGCTATCGCCAGCAGCAGGAGCGGTAGGCCGAGCCCAGACAACGATGAGATGCCGCTGCCGGAGGCGGCGACAACTGCTCTGGGGATGGCGGCAGCAAACCCCTCGTCATCCTCCGCCGGGGGCTCCCATAGTGCGCTGGTGGCAACGACCACTTCGACCCGAGGGCTGTCATCGATCCCCGGGACCACAACAGTCTCGGCCGCGATCACGGTGAGCACAACAGTGGCAGTGGACTCCTCGCCGAGCGCATCGGTCGCCACGTAAATGAACTTGTCTCCACCAACGAATCCTTCGTCTGGTTGATACGTGAAGGAACCATCGCTGTTGAGAACGAGTACCCCGTGGTCTGGATCAGACACAACAGAAACCGACAGTTCCTCGTTGTCGGGGTCCGAGTCGTTTCGAAGCACGCCAGGAGTATCGACAGTCAGAATTTCGCCCTCATCCAATTCATACTCGTCTGGCGAGGCAGTTGGCGGATTGTTCTCGGTGCGGATCTCGATTGTGACGATCGCCTCGGCTTCAAATTCACCGTCGCTGACCATGAAGGTGAACGTGTCGCCGTCATCGCCACCTTCGGTGAGATATACCCGATCCGGTCCTTCCCCTTCGAGGACACCAAAGACTGGTTCATCCAGGATCGTGTATTCGAGTTCATCCCCGTCCGGATCCTCGGCGATCAGGATCAAAGGTGTCTCTTGATCAACGAACGCGATGAACTCGAAGTCGGTTGCCGTTGGCGGCCGGTTGGTGTCATCCACCCGCCATTGGAACGACACCTTGTTCGACTTGACCGGCTTGCCGTTGTCCGTCGCAGTAACTGTCACCGTATAGGGAGAGGCCGCCGCCGCTTCGTAATCGACCGCACCTGAGATCACACCCGAGGACGGGTTGATCGAAAGACCGCCGGGCAGACCGCTGGCGGAGAACTGCAGCGAATCCGTGTCATCTGGATCGCTGGCCGCAACCTTCAGCGAGACCGAATCCCCTTCGGCCGAGCGCTGGTCGGCAAGGCTCGTGACCTCGGGCGCAGCGTTGATTTTGGGAACGACAATGGTCACGAGTTGTGTGTCCGACAGTCGAGGCGACCCGGAGTCGGAGACACCAACGTTTATCCGGTAGGTAGCGGCGTGCTGATCTTCGGTCGGCTTCCAGGTGAATCTCCCCGTATCGGGATCGATCGCGGCGCCTGTTGGAACGGGGTCGATGCCGTCGGCTAGCCAGTAATTGAGCGTATCTGCGCTATCGGCATCGGTGGCGGTTGCGGTGAACGTCACCGGGTCCCCGCTCTCCGGATTCTGATCCGCAATCTGGCCGAGTACCGGGGCGTGATTGCCCCTCGTGACCTGCCATGCGAAGGTCTTGACGGTCTTGGCTTGCGGCGTACCGTTGTCCCTCACAGTCATAGTCGCCGTTCCGGTGCCTTGCGATGCCCCAGTCGGGATAGTGCCGCTGATCAGGCCCGAAGTCCGGTTGATTGCAACCCCAGGGGGCATACCGGTTGCCGCAAACGTCAGAGCGTTGGGAGGAATATCGGCGTCGATTGCCACAACGGGGTACGACATCGTGTCACCGGCACCCAACGCCTGATCGGGGATGTATGCCACCTCAGGAGGGGCATTCACCTCAACAACAGTGACGTTGAACGACCGGACTACCGAGGCAGGCGGGCTTGCCGAATCCTTGACCTTGACCTTGAACCCGTAGGTACCGGGCCCATTCGACTCAGTGGGGGTCCACTTGATCACGCCGCTCGAGTTGATCGTTGCGCCGGACGGCGAACTGGTCAGGCTGTAGTTGAGCGAATCACCCGGCAGATCTGGATCGTCGGCATCGACCACGATTTGGAGGGCTACCTCCTCCTCGGCCGTTGCGTTGGCGATCGCCGACATCGTCGGGGAACGATTCAGATCATCGATCGACCATATGAAGGACTCGGTATCTTCACCACCCTCCCCATCGGCGACCTTCACCACAGTCGTATATGGCGAGGCAGCGGCAGTCGTGTAGCCGAGGGTTCCGGAAACAGACCCGGTGTTCGTGTTGATGGAGATACCCGGGGGCAAACCGCTGGCGCTGAAGCTCAGATCGTCATCGTTGGGATCAGTCGCAGCAACCCTGAAGCTGACCGAATCTGCCTCCGTGTCGTTGCGGTCGGGCAATGAGGTCGTGATCGTGGGACTGGCGTTACTGGACAGCGCTACCTGGACGTTGTCGACGTAGAAGTACCCGCCAAACTCACCGTTGCCAAAGAAGCCGAGCTTGAGAGAAGAGCCAGCATATGCGGACACATCGATGCTCTGCGCAACGTTGCCGGAGTCGCTGGTATTGAGTTGATAGGTCCTGAGCGTGTTCCACGACCAACCGTCGGTGGAAGCTCGCACCATCATCGTGCCATTGCCGTCACCGTCGTACTGGCGGCGGAATGAGAACGTGAGAGTTGCGGCAGTCGATCCCGTCAGGTCAACGTCACGGAAAGCACCCCGTCCCGCTACATCGCCGGGCCCGATCCTGAGGCAATTACTGGCCGCACAACGTGAATTCGACACGACCTGAAACTCACCGGTCGTTGGTCCGTTGGTCAATGGCACTTCCAGCCAGCTGCCACCCCAGGACACCGAACCATCGTTTCCCGAGTAGCTGACCGAGCTGAACTCGTCACGGACGTAGCCGTTCGAGCCTGCTTGAGCTGGGACCAGGACAGCCAAGAACAGCACCGTTGTGAGGGCGAGAGCGGTCGCGCGGAGCACGATCATTCCGGAGCCGCAGCAAGCAGTTCGTCGTCGACGTCAGCTGGAGGACTGCCCTGCACCATTGGGAGCGACAGGACAAACCCGGTCCGGCCCGGCACCCTGTCGTATTCGAGGTTGCCCTCCATCGAGTTCGCCAACAGGTGGGCAACGGCTAAACCGAGTCCGACTGATCCGGCAGTGAGCGGCGCGTCTCCCTGATGCACAAAGCGTGAGAACAGACGGGACTCAACGTTCTCCGGCACGCCCGGCCCGTCGTCTTCCACCGACACGACATAGTTGTTGCCTGCGACATCGCCGTAGACACGGATGGTATCGCCACCATGTTGAATCGCGTTCGAAACTAGGTTGCGCAGGATTTGGCGGATCCGGAGCTGATCACCAAGCACGGTCCCCGGCCCGTAGGTGCCACCGATTTCAGTACCGCGGCGCCGGAACGGCGCCATCACGGTGTCTAATTCCTGTTCCACATCGACCGGCACCGACTCCATAGCGAGCGGGGCATCAGAATCGTGGGCCGCGACCAACAAGTCCTCAACCATCCTGGCCAACTCGGCAGACTCTGTGTTGATCAGACCGACAAGGTCACCGGCAGCGGCAGGATCGACAAACCCCTGGTCAAGAAGGACCTCCGAGAACCCATAGATCGACGTAAGGGGGGTGCGGAGCTCGTGAGAGATGTTGGCGATGAACTGATCCTTGGCCCTCCCCACCGACTTCTCAGCTTCCAGCCGAGCATCGAGATGGGCCTCAGCTACTTCAATCTGGTTTCTGGTAGACATGCGATAGGCAACAATGGCGCCCAGCGGCAGTAGGAATGCCGTAAGGAACCCCGCTATCTGCGCCGCCCGGCCAACCAGATTCTGGGCATCGTCGACAGCTTTGGCGCGTTCATTCCGCTCAACCGTCACAACTCCGGCAAGCTCCTCAGCGGCAGGGACCAGCGTGGTAACAAGCTCCTGTGATGCAGCGGTCGGTTCCCCCGCAATAGCAAGGTTGATGACGTCGGAGGCTGCCTCCTCCCACGCCCAGAAAGCGGGAGTCAGCGCGTTTGACGTCTCTTCGTCAAGAGAATCAAAGCGGGACATGAGAGCCGCAATGGCTCGCTCGACTTCGGTAGCAGCAGCAGCGACGGAGTCATCGCTTGCGGTTCCGAGTTCTCTGTCCTGTGCGAGCAGGACGAGCTGACCGATCGATTTCATCGCAACGTCTTGTGCCACCAACGTCATATCGGCGGTGTGCAGAGCGGCAGCCTCTTCGAGAGTCTCGCCCGCATTACGAGAATTCGTAAATGCCAGCGCCGCAAACGCGAGTATGAGACCACCAACAATGGCAGCCCCGATCCAACCAAGCACACGCGACTGGTTTTCTGGTGTCGTAGCCATACAACTTTTCCCTTGACCTGCCGTTTATCGGCAGGGACTATCTACAGCTAAACCCACAATCACACGCCGTCCCTACCCCGGGAAATCAGGGTGGCCGAGGTTGTGAAGGAAGAAGGCATAGATGTCGGCGGCTTCATCGATGAGCTTGGCGGTGGGCTTGCCCAGCCCGTGACCCGCACGTTTGTCGACCCGGAGCAACGCGGGACCCGATTCCCCAACCGCATCCTGCAGTTCAGCGATGAATTTGTAGGAATGGAGCGGCACGACACGATCATCGGAGTCACCAGTCGCTATCAACGTCGGTGGGTACGTTGCCGGTTCCACGTTGTGAAGAGGCGAGTACTCAAAAAGGAAGTCGAAGTCCTCGTAGCTCTCCTCGGCATCGCCGTACTCGGGTTTCCAGTAGCGGCCGGCGGAGAACAGCTGATAACGGAGCATGTCGGTGACCGGCACCATGCCGACTACGGCACCGAACAGGTCCGGTCTTTGCAGCAAGCAAGCGGTAACCAGCAGACCCCCGTTGGATCGACCGTAGATGCCGAGATTCCTCGATGATGTGTACCCGGCGGTAATCAGGTGCTCAGCGGCCGCAATGAAGTCGTCGAAGACGTTCTGCTTCTTGCCGAGCATGCCGGCACGGTGCCAGTCCTTGCCGAATTCGCCGCCACCGCGCAGATTGGCGACGGCAAAGACGCCACCCGCCTCTATGAACCCCAATCGATCCGGGGCGTACAGCGGAGTCATGCTGATATCGAAACCGCCGTACCCATAGAGAATCGTTGGCGTTGCCCCATCGGGAATGAGGTCGCTGCGGTGGGTCACAAACATCGGAATGGGTGTCCCATCGAGCGACTCGGCCCATGTCTGAATGGTGGTGAACGCATCCGGATCGAGCGATGACTCTGATCCCGAGAACAGCTCGAGCGTTTCTTGGTCAAAATCGTAGCGAAGCACTGTTGGAGGCTGGACAAACGACTGGAAGCCGACGAACAGCTCACGATGGTTCGGCTTGCCCGAGATCTGGGTGATCGTGCCCATCGTCGGCAGCTCGAGATCCTTGAGATGCAATCCATCGAGGTCATAGATCGCTACGACGTGATGAGCGTTGTGCAATGAGCCGGTCACCAAGGAGCCGGCGACGATTGTGGCGAATTCGAGCGGGTCCCCGCCTTCAGGGATGATCTCGCGCCACGCAGTCGGCTCCGGGTGGTCGAGGTCGATGGCAATAAGTCGACCCAGCGGTGTATCGAGGTCGGTGATCAGATAGAGCCAACCCGCATGATGACCGACTAGGTGATACTTGGCGTCGAAGCCATCGAGAAGCCGGACAAAATCGCCATCATTGCCTAGTCGCCGGTAGTAGACACGATTGCGGGTATCGGTTCCCTGCCAAACATGCAACGTGAGCAGTTCACCATCGTCGCTGACCATTGGGTTGAACCCAAGATCTGGCGCATCTGGTCGCTCGTAGACGAGTTTGTCAGACTCCTGGTCGGTGCCTAGCTGATGCAGATAAACACGATGATGAGTACTGGGAGGTGCGTCGGGAAACTCACCGGGAGCCGGGTAGCGGCTGTAGAAGAACGAATCACCGTCCGGATGCCAGGCGAACGGTGTGAATTTGATCCAGTTCAGTTCGTCATCGAGGTGCTCCCCGGACGCAACGTCGAGAACCCTTCCAACCCGCCAATCGCTCCCCGCCTCAGCAACGGTGTAGGCCAGCAAACGCCCGTCCTTGGTGAAGGACTGGGTCATCAACGCGACGGTACCGTCCTCTGACATCGCATTGGGGTCAAGGACAACAGAATCCCCGCCACCGTCGACCTTGCGCTTGTACAAGACCGGCTGCGCCTGCAGTCCATTGTTGTGCGAGTAGAAGTACCAGTCACCGCGCCGCACCGGCGCTGACTGCCTCGGGAAGTCCCACAATTGCTCGAATCGTTGCCGAATCCGATCGCGCTGGGGAATGGCGCCGAGGACGGAAAGTGTCAGCTTATTCTGCTCATCGACCCAGGCTCGGGTTTCCGCTGAATCCGTCTCTTCCAACCACCGAAAGGGGTCCGAAACGAGGGTTCCGTGATAGCTGTCAACGTCATCATCACGTCGAGATATCGGGTATTCGATCATCAGAACTCCTTCGCCAACGACGTGTTGCGCAAGTCTCGACATAGCAATCGCAAGGACTGCAAAGCCATGAGGCCGCAAACGCCATACCGTGATCGTAAGCCCTCAGAAGGAAACAATGATGTCAAACACCCATTACCAGGTCATGCCGATTGGTCGCGTTGCCATCGACAACGGCGGTTTCTCGATCGTCGTAGCCGAGCCGTACCGGCCGGCTCTGGAAGGTCTTGCGGGGTTCTCGCACTTGAATATCCTGTGGTGGTGCCACCACCTCGATGACCCCGTCTACCGAGAGATGGTGGTCGCCGACAAGCCTTACAAAGCAGGACCAGACCAGATCGGCATCTTCGCCACCCGGTCTCCGGCCCGGCCTAACCCGATCGCCATCACCGCGGTCCCAGTTCTCGGTTTGGACGTTGCCAGCGGGGTTGTCCAGATCGCCTATATCGATGCCGAGCCGGACACACCGGTTCTCGATATCAAACCATATCTGCCGGCGGTTGACCGCATCAAGGAGACCACCAGCCCTGCCTGGTGTTCCGGTTGGCCATCATGGTACGAAGACTCTGCAACGTTTGACTGGGGTGCGGTGTTCGAGAACGCTCAATAGGCTCGGAGCGGTCTTACAGGTAGGTAGATGTCGACGATTTCCTTGTCGGGGGAGGTCGTCGACACTCCTATCGGAAACCGCTCGAAAGGCAATCGATCATCGGGTTCGTACCCGCTGTCAGGGAGCCAGCCGCCTGCGAGCGCAAACCAGGCCTTGGAATAGTCGGTCTCGCCGAGCTCGAACCTTGCCACCGCACATTGACCTCCGGGCAACCGCATGCGACCGATTTCGCCTGCAGCGGAGGTTGCGGCCGGGACATCAATGCATGCGCTCACCCGCAGCTTCTCATCATCGGTGATGCTGGGATTGTCGTGATAGACGGCAAGCACCCAGGAGTCGTCATTGACCAGTTCCCGCGGACCCGCCCATGTCATCAGTCGACTGAAGATGTCGGCAAAGAACTCGCCGAGACCCTGGTAGCGGCCGGTGCGGCGCACATATGCGACTTCGAGACTGGGGACTTCGACCACTTGCACCGTCGTCCGTGGCAGATCCGCACATCGGATGTCCCACTTCATGGAACGCGTTTCGGGATCCCAACCTGACTCGGCGATCCCGTAGTCCTCGCCGATGACACCAACATTCCCCAACAAGTCGCGGACGCTTTCTGCGGGCTGACGACGATGGAAACCAGTCTCCCTCCACTCAGTAGCAGTCATGCCGAACAGATCCCGGAATGACCGAGCAAATGACGATGGATTGTGGAGGCCACAGTCTCCCGCGACCTCTGTAACGCTTCGGCTTGGCTGCTGAACCAATAGCGTCGCTGCCCGCTCGAGACGCAGTCTGTTGATGAACCGGCTGAGTGTTTCCCCCACCAGAACACCAAACACCCGATGGAAGTGAAAAGGCGAGAAGTGGGCGACGCCGGCCAACTCGTCGAGCGTCATCTCCTCATCGAGATGCTTTTCGATATGGTCAATCACCGCGTTGACCCGCTCGACATAGAGCGGCCGCTGCGAACTTGCCTCCACACTTGACCCTGTCATGACCCCAGAATAGCTAGGGACGGCTGCCGGCTATTGGTCGGGAGAGCTGTCCGCTCTTGCGATATGAACCCGCACCGGCAACGGGCAATCGGAGCCGGAAGCAGATCCACCCATCGGTGAACTCGTAGTCGAGAGTGCCACCCATCAGTTCGGCAAGGGTTCTCGAAACGGTCAGGCCAAGCCCAACCGAAGAAGGCTGCCCAGCGGGGTTGTGAGCCCGGTTGCACGGCTCGAATACCTTGCCAATCGAGTCGTCAGGAATCCCCTCCCCATCATCAAGAATCTCCACACAAGCCCAGTCACCCTCAGTGCTAACTCGGGCTTGTACGTTGGGCCAACATATCGCTTCGCATTGACGAGCAGGTTGTGCAGTATCTGGCGAACCCGAGCGGGATCAGCTCATCCTTTGACCGCACCAGATTCTCGAGAGCCTCGCCAGCCGCACGGAGTTCGGTGACGTCAACTACGTGGGGGATGAACAGCTGCGGCGCGCACGTAGTGGTCCCAGACATTCGCTCTGAGCATGGAGTCGCCTTCGCTAAAACCGGGGATGCTCCTCAGGGCATCGTTGCCGGCTTCATCGCTACTCGTGTCTCCAAGTTGTTCAGCCATCGCTCCAGCGCACTGGCTGCGGCGATGCCAATCTGCCAAACGTTGATCAACTCACTGATTCCGTCCGCACAGCGGGCGACGGTGTTGCCCTCGACGGGCTGGTGGGAAGCACTGGGGGCGTTGTCATCCAAACGGCCTTCGGCCGGGCAACGGACGTGTGGTCGTATGGGACGGCATACATCATCGGTGGTGCCATACCTGGTGGTGGCACCAATGCTCATGAGCATTGGTAAGATGCATCTTGCTGCGGATGAGACCAACTCGGTAGCCGCGGACTAAGCGAAGCCACTTCCCGGTAGTCGCGACAGCATGAGCACAATGGCTACCACGAAAAGGAGCCCGATGTCACGTTTCGTCGCCACCACAATTGCTGTTTGCATGCTCGTCGTTGTCCCGATCGGAGAGACTCCAGCGGATGCAACAGCACGATGTAACGCACTACCCGCCGCGGCGGGACCGACGGTAGCGGTCAGCACGGAACCCGAATTGCAGAACGCGGTTGCCAGCCTCGTCTCCGGAACCACCATTCTTGTTGCCGACGGCACCTATCAGCTCACCAACACTCTCAATTTCCGGGGCGTCACCGATGTTGCGATCCGCGGCGCCAGCGGCAACCGCGATGCCGTAATCATCGAGGGTCGGGGCATGAGCAACACCAGCTACGGGAACGTGCCGCATACGATGGCGGTCTACGACGCCTCCGACGTCGTAATCGCGGACCTCACTCTGCGCGATGCCCACTTTCACCTCATCCAGATTCACGGGGAAGCCGATGCCGACGGCGTCCACTTGTACAACCTGCATCTCGTCGACGCCGGAGAGCAATTCGTCAAGGGCTCGACTGCCGGCAACCCAGGACCGTATGCCGACGACGGCATCGTGGAATGTTCGCTGTTTGAGTACACCGATCGTGCCCGTAGCGACTACACCAACGCAGTTGACGTGCTGGCAGGGTCGGGTTGGATCATCCGTGACAACGTCTTTCGCCGGATTCGGGCTCCACAAGGTGAGCTGGCCGGCCCTGCCATCCTGATGTGGCGCAATTCGATCGACACAGTTGTCGAGCGCAATCTGTTTGTGGAATGCGACCGGGCGATCGCCCTCGGGCTGTCGTCACCGGACTCCAATTCCCGGGACGGGGAAACCACCTACGACCATCAGGGCGGTGTCATCCGCAACAACATGATTTACCGCGAAGGCCCCGGCGACATCGGGATCTCGGTCAACTACGCCCGGGATGTCGAGATCTCCCACAACACAGTCATCCTCAACGGAACATTCCCGTGGGGGGCGATTGAGTACAGGTTCGGGTCAACCACCGCCCGAATCTTCAACAACCTGACAGATGCACCAATCTTGCAACGCAACGGCGCCGCAGCAAGCCAGGCTGGCAACCTCACCAATGCCTCGCTCAGTTGGTTTGTCGACCCGGCCTCGGCAGACCTCCACCTGATGGGAACCGCAGTTGCCGCCATCGATTCTGTATATACCCTCGCCACAGTCACCGATGACTTCGATGGCCACTCCCGACCGGTCGGAGCTGGCACCGATGCAGGTGCAGACGAGTATGCGTCGGCGGGCAGCGCTCACCCCTCGGGATTCTTGGATGTCCCACCCGGCCACCTCTTCGAGCAGGACATCACCTGGCTGGCAGATGAGGCGATAACGCTTGGTTGCAACCCGCCGGTGAACGACCTCTACTGCCCCGACCGTCCGGTCACCCGAGAGCAGATGGCGACATTCCTCGTGCGAGCCCTCGACCTGCCCCCGACAAGCAATGCGCCATTCTCAGACACCGCCGGGTCGGTTCATTTCGCCGACATCAACGCACTTGCCGCAGCCGGGATCACCCTCGGGTGCAACCCACCGGCAAACGACCGTTACTGCCCCGCGGCCTCGGTCAACCGGGGCGAGATGGCGGCCTTTCTGGTCCGTGCGCTTGATCTGACCGACGATGGCGGCGGCAACTCCTTTGTCGACGATGACGGATCTGTTTTCGAGATGGACATTGCCAAATTGGCCGCAGCGGAGATCACCCTCGGGTGCAACCCACCGGTCAACAACCGGTTCTGTCCGACCGATACGGTCAGCCGGGCACAAATGGCAGCGTTCCTACACCGTGGGCTCGGCTAGTCACCCCCACCAGCGAAGCACTCGCAACGCACGAAGGGTGTTCCACCGACTCGGCTTCCGGCCGGTCTCCATGTCGAACCAGACTCTGCCTCCGTGCTTGTGTTGCACCGGCCAGAGGCCATCCGATCGCTTCTTGTCTCTGAGGACAGCGATGGCATCACCAAATCGTGGATCGGTCGGGGCGGTGACGGCCTGGAAGTAGTCGAGCCCGCGCAGGATGTCGTAGTGCCATCGTGGAGGAAACGAGAGCTTTGTGAACACGGGGTTGGCGACACTCCCGTCGCGATGTGACTTGTAGAGACGATGGGCAAGGAAGAACTCACGACCCCGGTTCATGGCCGCGGTGACTTCGGGCAGACCCGGGTTGCTCCGGTCTATCTCGGCAAGGGCCTCCAAGACGGCTATCGACGTGTGAAACGAGCTGTGCTTATGTCCGCTTCTCACGTTCTCGCAATTCCATCCACCGTCTTCGAGCTGGTTGTCCAACAGCCACTGCTCGGCGGGGGCAACCCGAGGGTCGTCGTATCCGAAATAGCAAGCCAGGGCCACATACATAGCGGTGACGCAGGCTTCCGCTCCGGGAACGGTCTTGGCCGGCGTGAGCCCGCCGTCGAAGTAAGTCGTGCCTTCCCAGAGCTGCTCGAGCCCACGCAGCGCTGCCGATGAGCCCGGTTCGAGGCCACAGCGGTAGAGCAGAAGAAGCGTATAGGTGGTCGATTTCCACTTTGGGGAGTACAACCCGTCCGCCCAAGTGCCTCTCTGGTCTTGGGCCTCGAGCAATTGCCTCCCCCACCCGGAGGTCGCAATCGCTTGTCTGTCAGCGGCGTAGTCACGGGAATCGAGCAGATCGCGCTTGGTCTGCCACCTGATCGACGGGTCACCTTCGAGCAGCCAGTCGATGGTGGTCTTGGCGATGTCCATGAGATCCATCGTACAGAGATATGATGGATAAACCTACAGCAAGGCACTTCAAGTTATGGCCCTGGCTGCCGACATTGACCCTATGGAACACGAGTATCAGAACATGGGTGTCGACGAGCGAATCCGTCACCACGAGGAACTGTGTGAAGAGGGCTACGAGTGGTGTCCGGAGTGTGGCGAAGCGCTCGTGTGGGAGATTCCCGCTCGGTCCAGCACCGATCATGCTTCGGGGAGAGCACCGATCGTTACCGGCGATTGCCCACCGCTGACCCGAGACCAACTACTGGTTACGACACCGGTCAGCTAGCCGCAGCCACACAAGAAGACCTCCCGAAGGAGGTTATTCCTGCTGATTCGCACGCAGGGCGCTTCACAGAAAGCCGTGCGTCTGGTTTGCACCTGAAGCCTGGCCGGGAGGGAGGGGGAGTGGTCCGTTCACACCCTGCGTACGAAAGCTTGATATTCGATTGTCTACCTGCGGAATGCTGGGCGACAAACCCGCCCGGGGTCTCCGCTCAGCGGCAACAATTCCCGCTTGGTGATTACACAATGCGGGATCGGAATGAGGGTCACCCTAAGGACATCTAAGAGTTCGATGAGAGTTGCTGGTTCGCTACTGAACTAGCCCATTCTTGACGGCAAGCACCGCAGCCTGAGTCCGGTCGGCCACCTGTAGTTTGGCCAGAACGGCGCTCACATAGTTGCGCACGGTGCCTTCGGACAAGAACAGCTGTGCAGCTATCTCGTTGTTGCTCAGCCCCTTGCCGAGCAGGCGAAGTACATCCAACTCACGATCACTGAGACTGTCGGCAACGGTACTGTCAGGACCCTCTCCCGCCATCGCCACCCTGGCAAAGAGATCACCGGCAACCGTTGGGTCGACGTGGGTCTTGCCTGCGGCCGTCCCTCTGATGGCACTCACCAGCTGTTCGCGGGGTGCGTCCTTGAGCATGTACCCGGCGGCACCTGCCCGGATCGCATCGACCACCCATTCTTCAGCGTCGTAGGTGGTCAGGACCAGAACCTTGACCTCGGGGTGCTGGGCTGCAATTTCCCGCGTGGCCTGGACGCCATTCTTGATGGGCATGTTGAGATCCATCAACACGACATGGGGGTTCATGGCGGAAACGGCTTCCACAGCTTCGGCGCCGTTGCCCACAACACCGACAACTTCGATACCGGGAACGTTACCCAAGATGGCGCGCAACCCTTCGCGAACGACCTCCTGGTCGTCGCAGATCAGAAGGCGGATTACTTCCATGGGCTCACCTCGAACGTCACGGTAGTGCCCATGTTGTGTGCGCTGGTGATGTCGAGGGTCCCACCGACCATCTCGGCACGCTCCTCCATCCCGACGATCCCGATATGACCATCGGGAACAAGAGCAACCGTATCGAAACCAACACCATCATCAACTATCTCGAGACGGACCTTTCCGGCCTTGCGATGCAGGTCGATCGACACCTGCTCCGCTTGTGAGTGACGGGCCACATTGGTCAGCGTCTCGTCCACAATGCGATAGACCGTGTTTTCCAGTTCCGGGTCCAAGTCGCCGACCTTGTCCGCAATCGCAACCGTCACCTCTACCCCGCTCCGCTCCGCGGCCTTGTCGGCCAATTCCTGGACGGCGTCCACAAGGCCAAGCTCCTCGAGCGGCGCGGCCCGCAGCGTCTGAATCGCCCGCCGCGCTTCGCCAAGGCCACAGCGAGCGTCTGCGAGTGCCCGATCAAGCATGCCTTGCGCCTTTGCTGGGTCGTCATCCCACAATGCCTTTGTCGCCTCCAGTTGCACCGCAATACCCGACAGGCTGTGGGCCAGGGTGTCGTGCAACTCGCGGGCAAGACGGTTCCGTTCGCGACTGGTGGCGAGATGCTCCAGGGTGGTCGAGTGGGTCGCCAGGCCGCGGCGAGCCTCCTTCTGTGCGCCAACGAGCTTTACGATGAAAGCGCCAACAAAAGCATAGAGCAGGCCCCTGAGGACGAGCAGACCAGTCAGCGCGGCGACATCCGCGTTCTCTCCCGCCACAAGCGGCACCAGTCCCCCGATGTCAAGCAGGGTGGTTGCGACCGCAAAGAAGAGAACCGCCCGGTAGCGGTACTGCCATGCCGTGAGTAGGAGTGGGACGAACAGCAGGAAGAAAGGCATCCAGATGTCAGCGACTGCCTCGTTGACACTCATGCCGGCGGCGAGCCGACCTTCTGTATTGGCTGCGCTCTCGGCGATCGGAGCGATGCTGGCCAGTACCAGGGTCGTCGGAAGGAAGGCCCGCCCCATCTTCCTCTGAATCCACGGCCAGCTGATCAACACCATCAGGATGCCGAAAAAGAAGATGCCGGCTTCGGGGAATCTTGGGTTCGACGGGTCGGGGTTCTGCTGATTTGACCAAGCCACCAGCATCAGCAGGCCAAGGCGAACACCGACATACCAGCGGAATACCCGCAGCAGGCCAGGTTCGATGTTGGAGCTTCTCATGGGTGCATTATCGGGGATCGGCCCATTACGGCCCAGTGATTCGTGTCACAACGATGTGTGATTGGCGTAACGGCCGGAGATGATCGCCGCTACTACGCAGCAGCTCGCGGATGTCGTCAAATGAGGAGACAATCAATCCCACTACGGAGGTGGATCGTGAACAGGATGATGATGTTAGTGGCAGCGTTTGCCCTCGTCACCGGAGCTTGCAGCATTGACGTTGAGCGCAATGCCGATGGCTCGCTCGAGATTGAGACAGTCCTCACCGAGGAGAGCGTCAAGAACGAGATCGCCAAGGGAATCGATGACCCGCAGGTCAACTTCCTGACGATCGATATGAAGCCCGGCTACGCCCTTGTCGATATGGAGCGTGACCGTGACAGCGGCATAGGCGTAGATGCCATTTCGTTCCGGGTCGATCTCCGGGTCGAGGATGGGCACCTGGCCGTTGATGTGACCGAGGCGGTGTGGAACGACTTCCCGATCCCACAGGAACTGGTTGATATCTGGAACGAGGAGATTGCAGCCGATCTCGAGGCTGAAGGGAAGAAGGACCCGGACAGCACCCTCGTCGCCGTCAGCCTCTCGGAGGATGCTCTGACCATGCAGTGGCACGTCGAAACCGCGCAGAGCCAGGGGTAGCCGATACCAGAGCCCGGTTGGGGGGCTAACAAGGCGGGTGGTCCAGCCGGACCACCCGCCTTCTCTGTTCTTGCGTACATCGCCGCGACATAGGTCAAGGTTTCTACGCTTGTTCGAGAGCCGCAGCCACTTCGGTGCACACTTGCGAGGGACGTTCATGAACATCCCACCACGTGTATCGAAGAACCGTCCAGCCGAGGACGACCGCCCGATTCTGCTTGGAGCGGTCACGGCGGAAGGTCATGCGATCAAGATGGTGAGCCTCGCTGTCGAGTTCTATCAGGAGACGCTCCAGTGGGTAGGCGAAGTCAGCTCGGCAAACAAACCGCCCGTCTGCCTCTTTCACGACGTACTGAGGTTGTGGCGGACGAATCCCCTCATCATCCAGCAGATTCCGGAAGTCGTCCTCCAGAGCACTCTCGGTTGACGTATCCCATCGCCGTCTCTTCTCAATAACGGGACGGATGACACCCACACCACGCCTACCCCTCCGCGCTACACGCATCAGCAGTTGCTCAACCTCAGCAAGCGTGAACAGGCCATGGCGAATCCCCCGCTCAAAAGCAGCCTCAACGATCCACTTGTTCGAGGCACCGAGATCCACGACAGTCCGAGCCGGAGAAGTCACAGCCAACCCGTCATGATGAACGATATCTTCGAGCATTAGATCCAGAGACTCGTGCACAGTGACACCGATTCTCTTGACACGATCCCATCGGGTAGTCACCACCTCAATGCTGCGTATCCCGCGGTCCGTGAGCCCCCAGAGCTCCGCCGCTGTTTGGTGCGACACGGCAGCCAGCGATGGCATCGACTTCACTGCAGCCGAGATCCGCTGCCGCACCGATTCGACGCTGCCTATCACCGCATATACCCCAGGAGCCAACTGGCGATACATGCCAATACCAACGCGGTAGCGCAGGACCCCGTCCGAGATTCCGAATGACTGCGCGTCGGTACGGGAGAAGACGCCGTGCTGACTAGCTGCACAAACCCCCAACGCTTCGTGGTTGTGTTCTGCCATGACACAACCATGCACCCCGACGACGTCAGTAGCAATACCTGTGAACATGCGTATTCTGCCGCGACATAAGTCGAGAAATCTACGCAAGAACGGTCTGGGTCAGCGTTTGGAGAGCGGGGCTAGGAAACGGTTGCGGGACGAGTCGAGCAGGTCGGCGGGTTCGTCGACGGGGATAACGGTGACCTGGTCGGTGCCGATCAGATTGCCGATACGTCCCGCTTGAACCTCAACGTCGTTCCATAGTCGTTTTGGCCAATCGAGGAACGGGGCGACCTTGACAGAAAGCGGATCATCGCTCCCGCCAAGATCCCACTGTCCGACAACCTTTCCTTTGTCAAGCACCACCGATGTCGCATTTCCAAAACGGTCATGGATCAAGGGTCCATAGGCCGGGTCGAACAACCGGTCACGATTGCGATACGCCACCATCAGCACGTCCCACACCGGAAGCAGCCTCACCCCTTTGAGACGGTGCATCGCCTTTCCATCTGCTTCGAGATCGACACCGTCAGCCACAGCAATCGTCTGTGCCTTCGTCCACCCGGTCCACCATTTCACATCGTCGATGGTGACCGGGCCGTAGGCCCCGACATAGAGCTCGACCAGCTTGCGCATCGCCGCTGTCTCATCGAGGTCATCAGGTGACGGGCCGGGCACCCAGTCCTGCCACCGGGCATAAAGGAACCTGTCCGACCTCCACGTCCCGGTTGTCACCGTCCTCACCACCTGGAACTGCGAACCGGCCAAACCCATCAGGACGTTGAACAAATCACCCAGCTTGCCCTCTGGATCGACCTGGCTGCGAATCTGCACCGCGGGCATCGGTCCGTCCGCAAGAACCACGTTGAGATCAGCCGCAAACTCCTCGTAGAACGGCTCAGCGCGGCGACGGTACGAATTCATCTTGCGAACCAGGCTCTTGGTGGCTGCAGCGATGGTGGGGACCAGATCTGCGGAGAACGTATGCACCGAGTAGCGCATCGCCCGTATGCGAACCAACTCACGAGCGGCGACGGCGGCGTTGAACTGATCGATGGTGAAGTCGGGGATGCGGGCGAGCGCCGAGAGGTAACAGGTCGGTGCGGTGCCATAGACGCCGACCGCCCCGTCAACCGCACTCACGAGGTCGACGTCTGCCTTCATACTGGTGTCATCCTCGCAGAAACAGATCACACCCGTGAATCTGACCCGTTGACAGACTAGAATCCCGTTCTAGAATGCTATTCTAATGTCACTGCCGATCACCGAAGCCCCAACCCGACGAGTCTCAATCCTCAATGCTGCATTGAATGCATTCACCACCGCCGGCTACGGGGCAACCTCAATCGAAGACATCTGCAGGGGGGCACCCGCAAGCGTTGGAAGCTTCTATCACCACTTCGGGGGCAAGGAAGGCGTGGCTGCGGTGCTGTATGTGGAAGCCGTCGATCGCTTTCAAGCAAGTATGCGGGCAGCGCTCGCCGAACCTCTATCGCCACGAGCGATGGTCTCTGTGCTTGTGAGCAGCCATCTCACCTGGGTCCGCGACAATGAACCGTGGGCCCGCTACCTCCTACAGATGGGGAGTGCCCCGGCCACCGCTGCCGCCCAGCCAGGGGTCACCAACAGCAATCGTGCCCTGTTCGATGCGGTGGCCGCTTGGTCGGCACCGCTTGTCGACCAAGGCGTGATAGTGCCGCTCAGCCCAGCAGCCCTTGCCGCCCAAATCCTTGGCCCCAGCTACTTCGCCTCCCGCGCATGGCTGGCCGGTGGACCCGAAATCACCGATCGGCTGATCCAGCAGTTCAGCGAATCGGCATGGCGTGCAATCGAGACCCCAGGAGCAGCAAGTGCATCTCGCCTTCGATGAGACGTTTGCGATAACCCCGGCCGAGGCATACGACTTCTACAAGACGCCTGCGGATTGGCCCCGACTGTTCAAAGCCTTCACCAAGGTGACCGATCGTGGAGACGGTTGGTACACAGTGTGGATAAAACGCACCCCGATACCCCTCATCGCCAAGATCACCGTCGACGAACCCGACGAGCGGGTCGCGTGGGACTTCCGCGGCACCTGGAGCGGCGATGGAGCAGTTCGATTCGAGCTGACCGATACCGGGACCCGAATCACCGGACACGAGACCATCGCTCTCCCCCGGCTGCTGCAATTCATGGAACGCCATCTGGAATCGGGTTTTGCGGCTGTCTGGGAAGGCGGCTGGAGACGTCTCCGCAAACGACGCACCGACGCCAAATAACCAGGAACCGGCGACCCCGGGCGATGCGTTTTATAGATATGCGCTGCATACTCACGGCTCTGATCCTGATCCTGGCTGCTTGCAGCAGCCCGGAGACCGAGGACTCGCCAACCACATCAACAACGGTGCCCGCCGCGGCAACGACCACAACGTCGACCACCGTGGCCCCGACACCGCCGCCGGTCACCACACCGCCAACGACCACAACAACGAGCGCTCCTGAGCCGACACCATCGTCGCCAGCCCTGACGCCCTTGCCGTTGCCGGTCGAAGAGTTGCCACACACGATTGACAACATGACGTTGACCGGCGCCGGCCTGCTCTATGCCGGCAATGTCAGCCCAACACCTCGGGACCATCCCAATGAGGGTGCGCTCTGGCACTACAACGGTGTCGACTGGGTGCGCACGGTCATCGCCGACATCGCTCCGCCTGAGGAGTTCGGATCACATCCACAGATCACCAATCTCGTCGTATGGGAGGGTGGCTACCTGGGATTCATCCAGCCCGATTGGATCAGCGAGGACACGGCACCGGCGCTGCCATCGGTCCTGAAGTCGGCGGACGGCCGTACCTGGACGACAGAACCACTCTTCCACCGCACCACAGCCGGCAGCCCCCTGACCGGGGTCCTGCCCACACCGGAATCGCCACCTTGGCCCGGCGCTGCAGGCATCTCAGCCGTCACCACGACCGAAGACGAGATCATCGCCGTCGGTTGGATCGTTACCGCTCCTGGAGAGTCGACCGCCACCGTGTGGCGATCAAGCGACACTGCGACATGGACCGTTGCCGCTCTCTCCAACGTCCAGTGGCCAAATGAATGGGCACACAACATCGCGATCGGCGAATCAGGCTGGCTGGTGTCTGGAGCCGGACCAGTCCACGCCACCACCCTCCTGTGGTACTCAGCCGATGGTGAGGAGTGGACATTCATCGGCGACGCTTTCCAGGATGAGAATGATGAAGTCTGGTGGTCGTTCAGCCAGCTCGCCTCTGGCGCCAACGGGCTCGTGATTACCGCAGGCGATCTCTTTGCCGAGTACGCAGAGCAGATGTGGCAGTCAAGCGATGGAATCACCTGGTACCCAGTCGGCGACCGAACCGCGGGATCCCTGGCCTTGGTTTCAGACGGCTCAACGATCACTCGGATGACTCGCGGTGCGAACGCAACTGTCGTGAGCTCATCGCGGGACGGAGAGACCTGGAATCTGACCTCCTCGTTCGATATCGAGACCGACCTAGAGCGGACATGGCGACACCAGCTCAATCTAGGCCTCCTGGACAGCACAGTCATCGTCACCGAATTGAGGAATACCGAGGACTACACCGAGACCTCCGCTGGTATCTGGGTCAACGCTCCAACGATGGACGTCGTGTTGGTCGAGCCAGATGACGTCCTCAATATCCGCAACGGGCCGATGGCGGACATCATCGGTGCCTTGGATCCGGCCGCGACCGGTATCCAAACCACGGGACGCAGTGACAACGCTGCAGGTTCTCGGTGGCTCGAGATCCTTGTCGACGGTCGGCTGGGCTGGGTCAACTCGGTCTACCTGGCGGAACCAGCTCCCTAGACCGCCAGCAGGTAGTCCAACGCCGCCACCCAGAAGGCCTCGTACTGGTCCCACTGCACGAGATTGCAGCCCCAGTGCGGGGCCGGGTCCGATGTGAATGCCAGCGTCGCCCCCGAACCGTGCTGCATGGTTGCGAGCAGCGGGTCACCGGTCTCGGCCACTGATACGTGAACGGTCGCATCGTCCCTAGCCATCACCCGGTTGTATCCGAGCAGGGGAGGCATCGCATCAAACCCGATCGCCTGGAAAGCATCTCCAGCGGCTCGAGCCCGGAAGCCCTCGGTGCTCTCGACGAGATCCTCTGTCTCCAAGCACGTCACCGGGAGTATCTCGGCGAGCCGGGACCGCCCCCAACCGCCCTTCCCCATCTCGCCACTGAAGGACAGCCAGCCACCCATGAACATCACGCGCATACCAGATGCGACAGCCTCGACGGTAAGCCTGATCCGGTCCGGATAGGTGATGATCCCTTCGCCAAATACCTTGCGATCGAAGAACTGTGGCGCCAGCTGAAAGTTCTTCAGCTCCACATCGGAGAACACAATCACGTCGTAGTCCGCCAGCGCCTGCTCATACTCGCCTGGCTTCATGGCGTAGAAATCCCAGGTCGGCATGGTGTCACAGCTGTGATCGCCGGATGACTCGATGGCATCACGGAGGTAGTGGTCGTAGCGATAGGTTTCGAGCCCCTTGAAGGCATAGTTGAAGGGCGTTTCGGCAAACACAGGCCCGAGCGCAATAGCCCAATCACCGACATAAAGAACCTTTGCCATCGTCTACTCCTTGCGTTCGCTAACAGATCCCGTCGAGAAATGGATGAATGGGAATAGCTCGGGGATGTGGGAATCCCACACACCGTGAGCACTTAGAGTCCAACCGCTGGAGTCGTCCGGACCCTCCTTGTACTGGTTGAAACGTGAGAAGCTCATCCGCCACACGTCGCCGTCGGCAGGAGGCACCGCTCGCCCATTGGCAAGGGGCCTGAGCCCATCCCACGGGAACGCCAGTTCCACGGTCCATCCGCGATCCCGGTTGGTGGGATCGTTGATGACTCCGTCGATGACGACAGCACTGCGCAGCCCCGGATAGTCCCATTCCCAGAACCCAGTCCGGGCACCACGCGGATGGGAAGTGAACCCCACACCGTTGAACGATCGAGCGCCAGGGACATCACGCGAGTACTCGGGCAAGTCACTGAAGCCTGCTCTGTCGTAGGCCTCATCCCAAACAAAGAACACCTCATAAATCGTCCCAAAGGCGTTGATCTCAAACTCGTAGTAGCAGTCATCGCCCGTGATGAAGACCTCGACATCGTTGTCCTCGTATATCAGAGAATCCCGTTCGGTAAGGGTCGCCGCAACCGCTGGTTCCTCAATCCAGAAACCGACGTACAGGTTCTCGTCATCCCAAAGCACCGCAACCCTGGTGTCGTAAGCAACCCGCTCGCCACTGACCAGATCAACGAACCGGGAGCTGCGGGGAGCATCCGTCCAGCAGGTCTTGCTGAGATCGCCATCGATAGCCGGTGGCGTGTCGACTCGCACGGCGGTGTAGTGGGCCACGCTTTCTGCGGGCCATGGCAACGACCCCCGATTCGGCTCAGACAACGACCGGCTGTCCTCTCTCGGCCGAGCGATAGGCCGCCAGCGCAACCTCAGTCGCCCGCAACCCGTCGAACCCAGTAACAGCAACGGGGTGGTCACCACGAACGGCCCCAACAAAGTGGTCGATCATCAGCTGGTTCGTGTCAGAACCCCAATCGACCCACGATGTCTGCCCGTTCGACCAAACATCGAACCGTTGCGCAAAGGCATCCACCGTGAAGACGCCCTCGGTGCCAACGGCCTCGATTTCCAGGCCACCCCAGGTTGGGTAGTTGTCGGGTCGGCTCCACGAGCAATCGATGGTCGCAAAGACGCCGCTCTCAAAACCAACGGTGACCAGACCACCGGTCTCGACAGCCACCTCGGGGTGCAAGATCCGGTTCGTTTCGGCGTACACCTCATCTGGTTCGTTGCCCAGCCACCAACGCATTACATCAGCAAGATGGACCGTATGGTCCATAACTGCGCCACCACCGGCGAGTTTCAAGTCGGCAAACCATGGGGCGTATCCGGTCGGAAGATGACCGCGGTTGGTCCCAGTGATCGCCAGAACCTCGCCGATTCTCCCCTCCCGAATCCACTCCGCACCTGTGGCAAGCGAGGGGCTGAATCGCATAGGGAAAGCCGTCATCAGGTGCACGCCGGCTGCGGCACACACATCAACAATCCGCTGCGCATCATCGACATTGGTGGCCAATGGCTTCTCGCAGAGGACATGGACACCGGCGGCGGCCATTCTCTCGACAGTCGGGAGATGGGCGTTGGTTGGCGAGCAGACGATGCCAAAGTCGACACCCGCCGCGATCAACTCATCATCGGATGCGTAGCCGAATGCGTGATGCCGTTTTGTCCAGTCAGCAAGCATGAACCGATCGGTCTCGGCAGCACCGACGAATTCGACGCCGCGGGCGGCACGCAAGTTCTCAACGTAGGACTCGGAGTGGACATGGCCGACGCCAAAGATCCCTGCTCTCATGAGGCGCCTCCCAGTGTTACCGCCTGGCAGGTGTCAATCGATTGCAGGATCGCCTCGCAGACCTCGACCGCGGCCGCCGCATCTGTCGCGCTAACGATCGGATCCGCCAACCCATGCAGAACGGCAGAGAAGTGCTTCATCTGAGTGACGTAGGGCGACTCGGCAAGCGTCGTCGGCGGCTGCGGAACCGCTGAGACGTCGTCGGACTCGGGGACGAGTGCACTGAACGGCTCGCTGGCGTGCAGCGTCAGCAACCCCTCCGAGCCGGCGATCTCCAAAGACGTACGGAACGAACCCTCGGGAAAAGCCCACGAGCCCTGTACATGCGACAGCGCACCACCGCGATGCCGCAACGTGGCGAGCACATGTCCGCCCGAACCCGTCGGCTCAGCACGACGGGCATAGACCCGTTCGACATCGCCTGCCACCCAGCGGGCGTAGTCAACATCGTGGATCATCAGATCGAGGACAACACCGCCCGACCGCTCGTGGTCGCCAAACCAAGACCCATCGCCAACTGGGAAGTAGGTCGATCGATCAAGCCGCACCGTGGCAACGTCACCAAGTTCTCCGGCAACCACCCGGTCCCTCGCCACCGAGTACTCGGGAAAGAAGCGGACAACGTGCGCAACCAGGAGCAAGACTCCCGCGGCTTCGCAAATCGCCACCGCCTCTTGGGCTTCCTTGGCGGTCCGTCCCAGCGGTTTCTCGCACACAACTGAAACCCCTGATGCCGCGGCGACTTCGACGTAGCCGAGATGGGTATCGGTTGGGCTGCAGATATCAACGACGTCGACCGCCGCCAGCAGCTCCTCGTACGAATCGCTCAGCTCGGCGCCGAGATCGGCAGCCAGGCTGCCGGCGCGAGTTGAACCAGTCGCAAGGATGTGAGTTACGCGGTCCCCGGCTTCGTTCCATCCTGCAGCGTGCGTTGCCGCCATGTTTCCTGCGCCAACGATACCGACCCGCAGTGTCACTTGATGGCACCCGACATGATCCCACGCAACATCTGTCGGGAGAAGATCAGATAGAGGATCAGGATCGGAATCATCGCCAAGGTCAAGGCGGCCAGAACCGATGGCCAGTCGGATACGAACTGACCGAGGAACACCTGGGCTCCCAACGTCACCGTTTTGGTGGACTCGCCGGGAGCAAGGATCAATGGGAACCACAGGTCGTTCCACACGGGAAGCATCGTGAAGACACCGACTGCAGCCAAGCCGGGACGGATGAGCGGCATCGCAAGCCAGAAAATCCGATACTCACCCGCACCGTCAATACGCGCTGCGTCCTTGAGTGATTGTGGGACCTGTCTGAAGAACTGGCTGAGGATGAAGACGGCAAGCGGTAAGCCCATCGCCGTGTAGACCAAAATGAGAGACAAGTGGGTGTTGACCAGACCCAACTTCACCATCAGCTTCAGGATCGAGACAGTGCCGAGCCGGATCGGGATCATTACCCCGACGGCCAGGTACAGACCCATCATCGTGTTGCCTGTGAAGTTGTACTCGGCGAGGGCGTGTGCCGCCATCGCCCCGAACAAGATCACTGCAGCCACGGTGACAACCGTGATCACGATGCTGTTCAGGAAGTACTTCTCAAAAGCCGCACGATCGAACACCGTCTCGTAGCCCTTGAGACTGAAGGTCTCAGAAGTGGGGAACGCAAAGGGTGAATCAAAAATGGCCCGACGAGACTTCAGCGAGTTCATGACGATCAACAACACCGGGCCTAGCGCAACCATCGTGTAGACGAACAGCGCAATGTGGATGCCGGCGATCGAAACCCTCGGTCGCTTCCGACCCCTATTGGCTGTGGTGGCGGTTGTTGCGGTCATAGTTCGTACGTCGTTACTCGGCGTTGGAACCCGAACAGATAGACGAGCACCCCGATCAGAATCACGACAAACATGGCGGTGGCGACCGTCGCCCCCACCGCGGTCGAGCCGATCTGGAGTTGCTGGCCGAAGAAACTGCGGTAGAACAGGGTGCCCATGATGTCGGTGGAGAACTCGGGACCGGCCAGCGCCCCCTGCACGCTATAGATGAGGTCGAAGGCGTTGAGATTGGCGATATAGGTGATGATCGAGATGATGCCGATCATCGGGAGCATCAGCGGGAAGGTGATCTTCCAGAAGATCTTCCACCCGCTGGCACCATCAACACGGGCGGCTTCGAGGAGTTCCTCGGGGATGCCGACCAGCGTTGCGTAGAAGAACATCATTGGAATGCCGAGGTACTGCCACACCGACATCAGCGACAAGGTCGGTAGGGCGGTTGCGGTCTTGCCAAGTAGGGGGGTTTCGATGATGCCCCACAGTGGCGACAAGATGAGCTGCCAGATGAAACCGACGATGACAACTGACAGCAACGTCGGCGCAAAGATCAAGGTCCGGTAAATCCCCTGGCCCCGCAGACCCGGCTGAGTGAGTAGAACGGCGATCAACAGACCCATCGGGTTCTGCACAAAGAAGTGGAACGCAAAGAACATGAAGTTGTTGCCGAGAGCATTAAAGAAGGTGTTCGACAGGTTTCCGCCGGGGAACAATTCGCGGATGTTCTCCAAGCCGACAAACACACCCTCATCAGAGAGCAAGCTGAGCCGGAGTGAGTCCAGCAGCGGATACACCATGAACGCCGTGTAGATGATGACGGCCGGAGCGAGAAAAACAATGACATGCCGGGGGACCCGCCAACGCTTGGCGGATCCCCCGGTCACTGTCTTGACCGCTTTGGGAACGGTCGTTTGAGTCATGTGACGACTCTAGTAATTGGCATCAACCCCTGCCTCTACGGGGTGTACCAGCTGTCGAGACCGTCCTGGAGACGCTGAGCGGCGTCGGCAGGAGTGAGGGTTCCATTGAGCACCGAAGCGCTCACGGCCCACATTTCGTTCTCGAGGTTTGGCTCGCCACGGGACAGGATCTGATACGAGTTGCGGATGGTCGACTCGCACTCACCACGCCAGGACACAAACTCTTGGGCCAGCGGATCGTCAAGCGACACCGGCTCATTGGCCAGGCTGAAGAAGCCAGGCAGGGCGTTTGCGTACAGCGACGAGAACTCGGGCGAAGCTACCCAATCGAGGAACACCTTTGCTGCATCAGCGTTTGCAGATGCTGCGTTCATGCCAAGGGCAATGTCGGTGTGGTCCGAGATGTAGCAAGTGTCGCCGGCACTCTTGACCGGTGGCGAGAATGCACCCATCGCAAAATCGGCTTGCTCGTTGAACAGACCAATCTCCCAGGAACCCGACGGATATATCGCCGCACGGCCCAGGGTGAACAGGTTCTGCGAGTCCGGGTAGGTGATGGCTTCGTAGCCGTTGGGCATGTAGTCGGCCCACTGTGCCAGCGAAGCGAGCGTATCGACATACGCTGCATCGGTGAGCTTCTGGCTGCCGTCGATCAAGGCGTTACGCCCTTCCTCACCGGCCCAGTAGTTCGGTCCGATGTTCTGGAAGCCCATCGTGGCTGCTTCCCACTGGTCCGCAGATCCCATAGCGAGACCCTCGTAGTTGCCATCGGCTGCGACCGCATCGAGCACTGCGTAGAACTCGTCTTCAGTGGTCGGCTCGCTGAGTCCGAGCTCGTCGAAGATGTCCGCGTTGTAGATGAAGCCGTGGATGACAGAAGCCATCGGCACACAGAAGACGTCCGAGCCGTCATCGGTGATCCAAGCGCTCTTGGCCACATCGCCAAAGTTGGCCATCCCGCCCAGATCGTTGAGCGAAGCCAGATGGCCCTGATCGAACAGCTCTAGCGAAGCATCGAACGGACGACATGTGATCAGGTCGCCGGCAGTTCCGCCTTCAAGCCGTGTTGACAGCACTGCGTTGTACTCCGCAGGGGCCGTTGGTGAGAACGTGACTGTGATGCCGGGGTTGGCAGCCTCGAATGCTGGGATGAGTGAGTCTTCCCAGATTGCGAGATCGTCATTACGCCAGCTCTCGATGACGAGTTCGCCAGTCACGCCTGCGGCGGCCGTTGTCTCAGTCCCACCAGCGTCGCCGGCGGTTGTCGTGGCAGCGTCGTCATCGTCTCCGCCACAAGCCGCAACGACCATGGCAAAAGCGAGTAGAACGGTTGCCCATTTGACTCTCTTCATAAATCCTTCTCCTCCTTTGACCTGTGGAAGGTCACCCTCATCATCGCACGTGATATGGCAGAGAAGTCATTTGACGTGGACGACGAGGACTTAGTATGTTTGATAAACATAGTTACAGAGAGAGGGATCCGCAAATTTCTGCACGACTCAGGGTGCAACACAAAGCAACCCGTCACGACCAGCGCAGTCAGAACCTCCGCCTCGTCCTGCAGTGCATCCTTGGCGAGGGCTCGATCAGTCGCGCCGACATCGCCCGCGCCACCGGTCTCACCCCTGCAACCATCTCTCAACTTGTGTCCCAGCTGGAACGCGATGGACTAGTCGAAGAGCTCGGCACCGGACCATCCGCAGGCGGCAAACCACCAACGCTCTACGGGGTAAATGCCGCGGCGCGCAACATCGTCGTTGTTGACCTCAGCGACAGCGAGCGTGTCGCATCCGTGCTCGACCTGAAGGGCACTCCGAGCTATCAAACGACCACTACATCGGACTCGCTGCAGGGCGAAGAAGGAATCAAAGCCCTCTATAGGACGATTGACGATCTCACCGAGCAGACCCCCGCCCCGGTGCTGGGAATCGGCATCGGCACCCCCGGTGTCGTCGACAGCTCCGGGACTGTGATCGAAGCGTCCTACCTCGACTGGCACGACGTACCGCTCGGTGCCCTCCTCTCCGAGCGGTACTCGTTGCCCGTCCATGTAATCAACAACAGTCGCGCCGCTGCCCTCGCCGAGTACTCGTACGGCGAGCACGAAGCGGAGAACCTACTGGTGGTCAAAGTCGGTAACGGCGTTGGCGCCGGCGTCCTGCTCGACGGACGCATCCACGGTGGCGAGGACTCGGCTGCCGGAGAGATCGGGCACGTCGTGGTGAACCCGGGCGGACTCCCCTGCTACTGCGGCAAGACCGGTTGCCTGGAAACGATGGCCGCAGCCCCCCGCCTCGTCGAAGCGCTCGAACCTCACCTCGACACCACAAGCGGGACCATCCGCAAAATCTTCAGCGCGGCAGGAGCTGCAGCTGCCGACGGCAACGAAGCGATCCAAGAGATCATCAACAACACCGCACGCAATCTGGCAACCGTACTCGCCACAACCATCGCGGTACTGGACATTCACCGGGTAGTAATCACAGGGGTCGTCTCCGAGTTTGGCGATCCCTTCCTGGACCGGCTCCGGGACGAGATAGACGACGCCGTTCTCTCAACCCTCGCTTCGAAACTCGAGCTTTGTTATGGCCGCACCGGGGACCAAGCCGTCCGCATGGGAGCAGCCGCACTCGTCGTAAGTCAGGAACTAGGAGTCGTCTGATGACTGTCACAAGCTCAAATCTGGTTGCCCCGCAGGTGACCCCGCCGCTCGATCCAGGGTTCCGCCCCGCAGTTCTGGCAAATCGGGCGTTTCGCAGGGCCGTTGCAGAATCGGGAGAAGGGACTCAGCTCCGCATTGGCCTGACCCGCCCCGGTGGGGCTATCTCAACGTACGAAACCACGGTCTACCGCGGCGACAGCGTCCGTGCAAATGAAAATCTCGATTACGTCGAACGGCTGCTCAAGTTCCTGCTGTGGCAGCGTGGTGCCGCCTCGGTGCAGATTGCAGGCTCCGCAGAGGTCGCCGCACACCTGCAATCGGTCTACTCCGCAACCGGGGCAAGAGCGTTTGACGTGGATTTCATGACGCGGGTGTACGAGACCCCATTTGCGATCGAGCTCGTCGCCAGTGTTCCCGACAGCCAAGAACCGACAGTCGAATTGGGTCGCCATCTCGAGGGCAATCGCATCGGGTTCGATCTCGGCGCCAGCGACTACAAGATCAGCGCAGTTATCGACGGCGAGCCTGTCTACACCGATGAATTCCCGTGGATGCCCCGCGATGCCACCGAGCTCGCCTATCACTACGACCGCATCACTGATGGCTTGAATCGCGCCGCAGAGTATCTCCCGCGTGTTGACGCAATCGGCGGCTCCTCGGCAGGTGTCTGGATCGACGACAGGGTGCGAGTAGCTTCGCTGTTCCGAGGATTATCGAAGGAGGAATTCGATAGCTCGGCGACCAATCTATTTGTCAGAATCCGAGATGAGTGGCAAGTCCCGCTCAATGTCGTCAACGACGGAGAAGTCACAGCACTTGCCGGTTCGATGAGCCTTGAAGCGGATGGGGTGCTCGGCGTCGCAATGGGCTCGAGCGAGGCTGTCGGCTACGTGACAACAGATGGCACGATCACGCGCTGGCTCAACGAACTGGCATTCGCTCCGTTTGACTACCAGGAGGATGCTCCAGTCGACGAGTGGTCTGGCGACGTTGGCTGTGGGGTTCAATACTTCTGCCAAACGGGCGTCATTCGTCTCGCCACCAAGGCAGGGATCGAGCTCGATCCCGACAAGACGCCCGCACAGAAGCTGGTGACAGTTCAGGATCTGATGGCAGCAGGTGACGCCAGAGTTCCTGCGATCTACGAGACGATCGGTATCTGGTTTGGATACGCCCTCGCCCACTACGCAGACTTCTACGAAATCGACCACGTGCTGGTGCTGGGCCGAGTCACCTCGGGACGTGGTGGCGAGATCATTGTCGAACGAGCACGCAACATCCTGGCCACCTACTTCCCAGAGCTTTCGATGGAGCTCCACGTACCCGACGAGCGGATGAAGCGGGTGGGCCAGTCGGTGGCAGCCGCCAGCCTGCCGCAGCTAGGAGGAGCGAGTTAGCCATGGACTTCACCAATCCCGGCGCCCAGATCTACGTTCCCGACGGAACCGACGCTGCCGCCGCATTACAGCGCACCACCCACCTAGCCATCGGTGCGCACCAAGACGACATCCCCATCATGGCCTACGACGGGATCCTGCAGTGCTTTGGCCATGACGACAAGTGGTTCACCGGGATCACCGTCACCGACGGTGCGGGCAGCCCCCGCTCCGACCTCTACGGCAACTACACCGATGCGCAAATGCGCAAAGTACGGATTGTCGAAGAGAAGAAGGCGGCCTTTGTCGGCGACTACAGCGCCGCCCTCCTGCTCGACTACTCGAGCGCAGTGGCCAAGAACGCCAATGAGGACCAGATCGTCCACGAACTGGCCAACCTGATCGACCAAGCCCGCCCCTCTGTTGTCTACACCCACAATCTCGCCGACAAACACGACACCCATGTCGCCGTCACGCTGCGCACCCTCGCTGCGATACGGCGTCGCCCCGACAACACGCGCCCGGCAGCGGTGTTCGGCTGCGAGGTCTGGAGGGACCTCGATTGGATGACCGACAACGACAAGG
>JAAETI010000200.1 GCA_024228555.1 bacterium
ATAACCTTGTCGCCCGCCAGTTGGATGGGACCAGTTTGTAGGGCTTGCGCCACCTGGATGGGACCAGGGCTGCGCCAGTTAGATGGGACCACTTGTGGGGGTCCACCGGGGTCGGTGTCGTTGACGCTCTGATTGCCGCCGTCGCGTTATCGACCCGAAAGGCGGTGCGTGTGGCGTTCCGGGAGGTTCCTGTGTTCGAGGTTCGTGAAGTGCTCCGGTTGTGGCTGTTGGGCTATGGCCTACGAAAGATCGCGTCGATGGTGCGCAGTGACCGTAAGACGGTCACTCGGATGATCGAGATAGCGAAAGGTTTGGGCTTGGCCGCCGGTGACAGCGTCGAGAGGTTGAGCGATGCTTTCGTTGGGGAGGTGGTGTCGGCGATGCGGCCACCCCGTCCGGACCGTCACGGTGATTCGTGGGCTTTGCTGGTCGAACACCGAGCCAAGATCGAGGTGTGGGTGACCGCTGGTGATGTGCCAGCGCGCAAGATGGTCGAGTTGTTGGCTCGTCAGGGGATCGTGGTTCCGGAGCGGACGTTCAACCGGTTCCTGACCGCCGAGTTCGCTGCGCCGGTGTCCTCGACGGTCCGCCTCAGCGATGGCGAGCCGGGTGTGGAGTTGCAGGTCGACTTCGGTGAGCTGGGCCGGATGTTGGATGAGGAGACGGGGAAACGGCGGCGGGTGTGGGCGCTGGTGTTCACGGCGTCGTTGTCAAGGCACACGTTCGTGTGGCTGTCGTTCACACAGAACATGGCGACGGTGATCGACGGGTTCGAAGCAGCGTGGGAGTTCTTCGGTGGGGTCTTCGCCGTCGTCATCCCCGACAATATGGCCACCGTCGTCACCAAGGCCGACGCGTTGGACCCGGTGTTGAATCAGGGCTTTGTTGAATACGCCCAAGCCCGCGGGTTCGTGGTCGACCCAGCACGGGTTCGGTCCCCCAAAGACAAGGCCCGGGTCGAGCGGGCGGTCCAGTTCGTGCAGACCTCGTTCTGGGCGGGCGAGGACTTCGGATGTCTCGCTGAGGCTCAGAGGTCGGCCGAGGTGTGGTGCAGGGGCCGGGCCGGGCTCAGGGTTCATCGCAGCACCCAGACCCAACCGGCGGTGACCTTCGCCGAGGTCGAGGCGCCGGCGTTGATGCCGGCCCCGACCGAGCGTTACGAGTTGCCGATCTACCGCTCCGCGAAGGTTCACCTGGATCACCACATCGAAGTGGCCAAGGCCCTGTATTCAGTGCCTGGTGATCTGATCGGCCGCCAGGTCGATGTCACCGCCAACACGAAATTGGTGAAGATCTTCTCCAACGGTTCCCTGGTCAAGTGCCACCCCCGCCAGAAATCAGGCGGGCGGATCACCGACCCTGCCGACCTCCCATCCGAGCTCACCGACTACGCCATGCGCGACATCGCCTCCCAGCAACGGCAAGGATTCGCTAGGGGTGACCATATTGGTGCCTTCGTCGAAACGGTCCTGGAGGGCCCGTTGCCGTGGACCCGGATGCGGCACATCTACAAACTGTTCCGAGCCTGCGATCGCTACGGCAACGACCGGGTCGACCAAGCCTGCGAACGGGCGGTGGACGCCCAGTGCGCCAATGTCAACATCGTGATCGGCATGATCGAACGAGCCCTCGAAGCCGAAGCCGTCGACGACGAACCAGTCCCGGACAATGTGATCACCGGGAGGTTCGCCCGCGACCCCGAACACTTCGCCACCGGGAAAGGCCAGGCCCACACATGACCCCATCAACGGTCGTCACCCCCGAACTGGCAGCAACACTCCGGCGCCTGAAACTTGGACAACTCCTCGACACCCTTCCCGAACGACTGGCACTAGCGAAGACGTCGAAACTGTCTCACGCCGAGTTCCTCCAAGTCCTGCTCACCGATGAGGTGTCACGGCGTGACACCACCTCTGCGGCCCGCAAAGCCAAAGCCGCCGGCCTCGACCCCAACATGGTCCTGGCCAACTGGGACCCGACCGCCAACGTCACCTACGACCAAGCTGTCGTTGACGAACTCGCCAGCTTGCGGTTTGTCGAGGCCACCCAAAACGGGCTCATCATCGGACCGGTCGGTGTCGGCAAAACGTTCCTCGCCGTGGCTCTCGGCCACTCCGCCATCCGCCGGGGACACACCGTCTGGTTCGAACGATCCGACCAACTATTCAAACGGCTACGGATCGCCCGCCTCGACAACAGCCTCGACGCCGAGATCCGCAAACTACTCCGCATCGACCTGTTGATCATCGACGACTACGCCCTCCACACCCTCGACCCCGCCGCCACCAACGACTTCTACGAACTCATCGTCGAACGACACCGGCGGGCCTCCACCGTCATCACCTCCAACCGAGACCCATCCGAATGGCTCGCCCTCATGACCGACCAACTCCTCGCCCAATCAGCGATCGACCGGTTCACCTCCGCCGCGTTCGAACTCGTCATCGAGGGCGAAAGCTACCGCGACCGACAAAAACCAGTCGTCGCAAACACCGGCTGACACAACCCATCCCGACCAAACCCTTGACCTGACCAGCCACACCCGCAAGGATCATCACACCGACCACACGACCCTCACAAGTGGCCCCATGTAACTGGCGCAAGCCCGGTCCCTTGCAGCTGGCGGGCGACAGCTAGCGATCGTGCGCTGTCTGGAGTCCAGGTCGCGTCGTCGACTGCGTAGCAGGCGGACGCGGTCGTCCATCGCTGCCTCGATATCATCCAGTCTCATTGTTCGGAGGCGAGCTGCTGCCATCTCAATGGCAATTGGGAGTCGATCGAGGCCATCGCAGATCCGGTCGATGGTCGAGTCATCCAGTTCGGCGGAGGGGTCGACCGCGGTAGCCCGATCGCGGAAGAGCGCTCGCGCTGTCACGACGTCAGGAAGGGGTGCGAGCCGCCACAACCGTTCGGCACCAACTTCCAACGGTTCTCGGCTCGTGCTTAGGATCGAAGCAGTCATGCTGCGAGCCAGAATTTCCGAGCACATAGCGGCGCACTCATCTACAACATGCTCACAATTGTCCAGGATCAGGAGCAGCTGGCGGTCATCAAGGTGATCCAGGATTTCGTCGAACGACTCGGTCGAACTAAGCGCCTCTCCGACGGCCGATTGCATCTCGCCACGAGTCATTGTCGAAGCGAGATCCACGAACCAGACTCCGTCAGCCCACTGATCGAGTGCACGCAGCCCGAACTCGACGGCGGTTCGTGTCTTACCAACCCCTCCAGGGCCCACCAACGTCACAAGTCGTGCTTGAGATAGTTGCTGGCCAATACCCTCAAGATCCAGTTTTCTGCCCAGAAAGGAGTCTTGCGGTGCAACCAGATTGTGCTGCTGTGCCGGCCTCGTCCGTAATGGTGGGAAATCCACAGGTAGACCGTCGACCTTCAACTGATGAATCCGGACTGGCGTATCGAAATCACGAATTCGCCACGAGCCTAGGTCGACCGTCATAGCGCCGGGCTCTCCCTCAACGAGCGCCATAGTCGATGGAGACAGGACGACTTGCCCACCATGTCCAAGAGCCGAGATACGTGCTGCCTCGTGGACTGCCATTGCGATGTAGTCTCCATCTCGCGGCGATGCCAGGCCGGTATGAAGACCCATTCGAACGCGGATGACACCATCTACGGGCCAGGGCTCACTGGAGAGTTGGATCTGGGCCCGAGCGCACGCGTGCACCGCGTCCAGGGCCGACGAAAACGCAACAAAGAAGGCGTCACCCTCCGTCTTCACCTCAGCGCCGTTGAAGTCACCCCAAACCTCACGCAAGAGCTCATTGTGCCGCTCAAGAAGACGCTCATACTGATCCCCAAGCCGTCGGTAGAGCGCAGTCGACCCCTCAATGTCAGTGAACAAGAAGGTCACAGTGCCACTGGGGAGTGCCACAGTGGCACTGTACACCAGCGCCCACGGACAACGATGGGCGCAGAGAATCAATACCGGCTCAGGTGCGACCGCTGGAGAACGGCATACCTTTCGAGCGCTCGACATCACTCGTACGCTTGTTCGATAGCCGCACGACAGGTGACCGAGCCCACTGCACGTGACGGAGCCGAGCGTTTCCGTTCACGTCGACCACGCATCACGATGCCGGTTGTGCGTGGCCGCGGTGCCTGGGGCTGAGCCTTGGCAGTCGAGCTAGGGTGCCACGAGGATTGCTAGACCCACCTGTTGCGAGGAGCCGCGAGCCACAGTGTCTGATGATGTCGTTCGGGAGATCCTTGCCGAAGCGCTCGAATCGTCGAAGAGCGCCAAAGGTCGCTCGGTCGAGGCCATCGAGCTGCCAAAAGAGCCGCCACAGAACCTGCCCCTTCTCATCGTCGGGACCGTCCTTGTCGTACTGGTCGTTGCGATGCTACTGGGCTGGCTCCTGGGAGTGTTTTCGTCGGAGCGTGCTGACGATGCTGCCATCGAGGGAGTCGTTCTCCTTGGGTCCACGGTGATCGCGCAGTCTGTCGCGGTCGGGAGCTTGCTGATCAACCACGCCTTGGAGCAGCGTAACTACCGACTCGCCGTGTACGAGCAGCGAAGGCTGAAGGCTCAAGCCGAGGAGTTCGCAGCACAGAAGTGGATCGAGATCCAGCAAGCGGTCGAGCAGCAGAAGGTCGAGAATCAACGCTTGTTGGTCGAGACCACTACTGGTGCCCTTGGTCTTCTGGCCACGGCCGATGGAAGGAGTTCGCCCTCATCGCAACAAGCGGGAGCTATCACGGCCCTGGTCAGCCTTGGAGCCGTCGACCTCGCTGTGACTCTGCTTGGGCAGCGGTGGTCGGACCGGGAGGTGGGCATCGGGAGCGGAACTGCGGTGCAGCTCGTCGAAGCGATTGTCTCAAGCGACAGGGCTACGACACAGAACAAGATTGCTGTGCTTGAGCTTCTGTCCAATCAGGCCCACGCCGGGAGCCTGTGGCAGCTTGAACGGGGTCCGTATTATGCCTGGCCCATGTTTGCGTATGAAAGGTGGCCGGAGGAGTTGCCTCAGCGAGCCCGCCTGTTGGTCCTCGTCACGATCTTGGGGATGTTCGATTCACTCGCAAATGAGAACAGGTCAGAGGCCACAGGGCTAGAGCGGGTGTTTCTCTGGCTCGCGTTTCTGGCGTTTGATGCGGAGGATGATCCCGAGATCCGAGAGACCGCTATAGCGCTCGGACGGGTTCTTTCACCGGTCGTTGCAGACCTGAACCAGTTAGCCTTGAGCGATGAGTTTCGAGATCTGATAGGCAGCGAGGGAGAGTGGCCTAGGTTCGCCTCAGCGAGACTCATTCAAGTGAAGGAATGGACCGAGCGGATCCGGCCGGCCGCTGGACGAGGGCACTGGGCCTGACTCGCAGGCGTGGCACCTGTGCACGGGAACGTCACTTTCTCAGCGCTCGACGTCACCCGCCGTCGAGGGCTCGCAGAGGCGATCGCACAGCCGATCCACCCCAGCCCGATGTCAAGTCTCGGAACCCGTCCCGAAAGTGTCACCCACCTACCGGAGCCAAGTTGTCCAAAATGAACCGGACCAGCACAGTGACCCCAGCCCGACTCAGTTTCGAAAATGGCGGATAGATGGCGGATTCCAACCAGTCTCGGCACGAACGCACGTTCGGTCGAGTGAAGGTCATCCCTGGTCACCGGTGGCGCCCCCGACAGGATTCGAACCTGCGGCCTAGTCATTAGAAGAACATGCACCACCGTCCGAAACGTCCGAAGGTGTGCTCTGGAGTTGGTGGAACGTCCCTACGGTGCTGGCTAGGCTCCCAGATGACCGCTAGCATCTTGGACAGAGTCTTGGATCGCGCCCCAATGATGAGTGCGTCGACGGGGGACTTGAACTTCCGTCTCCAGTCCGACGCCTGGCGGACTGCGGCATCCAACAGCAGTCTCGCGAGCCCACTCCTTGCCCGCCACGGTTCATTTTCGCTCGATTCCGATCCACACCTTCCGCTTGCCTACACATTGGCAAACCGACAAACTGCCAGCGACGGCCCCAGATGCTGAAGAGTGTGTATACTAGACGTATGCCGCGGATGCAGGTCTACCTCCCCGACGAACTCTACGACGCCGTCAAAGAACGCGAGCTATCACCATCAGAGCTCCTCCAAGACGCCGTACGCGCCGAGCTGCGACGCGAGGCCCTGCTTGAAGAAACCGACCGCTACCTCGCCGAACTGATCGACGACGTCGGCGAACCATCCGACAACGCCATCGCAAAAGCCGAAGCACTGTCACGACGAAT
>JAAETI010000201.1 GCA_024228555.1 bacterium
CGGGATGCCTTGGATTCGGATTGGGATGGTGAGCCCGACTATTTGGATGCCCCGATCACGGTAGCCACGAGCGGTTTGGTGGCTACAGAGCAGAAGATTTCGGACACAGTTGGTGGGTTGACCGCTGTTCTTGACAGTACCGACTATTTCGGGTATTCGACGGCTTCGATTGGTGATGTGGATGGCGACGGGATTGTCGATATTACGGTCGGTGCCTACCGTGATGATGATGGTGGTTCTGATCGGGGTGCGGCGTATGTGTTGTTCTTGAACGCCGATGGCACGGTCAAAGCCGAGCAGAAGATCAGTTCGACTACTGGTGGGTTGACGGGTCCTCTAGATGATTCCGACTGGTTCGGTTCGTCGGTGGCTGGGGTCGGTGATGTGGATGGTGACGGGATCCCCGATATCACGATCGGCGCCTACACCGATGATGACGGCGGCACCGATCGAGGGGCCGTTTATGTGTTGCTCTTGAACGCTGATGGCACCGTCAAGGCTGAACAGAAGATCTCCTCTACTACCGGTGGGCTGACAGGATCCCTCGGCAACTCTGACTGGTTTGGTAGGTCGGTCGCTGGTGTCGGTGATTTGGATGGTGACGGGATCCCCGATATCGCGGTCGGCGCCAATGGCGATGATGATGGTGGCTCTGCGCGGGGTGCTGTGTATGTGTTGTTCTTGAACGCTGATGGGACAGTCAAGGCCGAACAGAAGATTTCCTCTACCGCCGGTGGGCTGACTGGACCCCTCACCAACTCCGACTACATCGGTCGCTCGGTCGCTGGTGTCGGTGATTTGGATGGTGACGGGATTGTCGATATCGCGGTCGGCGCCTACGGCGATGATGATGGCGGCTCTTTGCGGGGCGCGGTGTATGTGTTGTTCTTGAATGCTGATGGAACGATAAAGGCCGAGCAGAAGATCAGTTCGACTACGGGTGGTTTGACGGGTCCTCTCGCCGACTCCGACCGGTTCGGTACTTCAGTGACTGGGGTTGGAGACCTAGATAGTGACGGGATCATCGACATGGTGGTCGGCGCCAGCAACGGTGATGATGGTGGTTCTGATCGGGGTGCGGTGTATGTGTTGTTCTTGAATGCCGATGGGACGGTCAAAGCTGAGCAGGCGATCAGTTCAGTTACGGGTGGTCTGACGGGCCCCCTCGATAACAGCGACCAGTTCGGTGGGTCGGTGGCCGGGGTTGGTGATCTGGATGGCGATGGAACGGTCGGCCTGATCGTCGGCGCCTATCAAGACGATGATGGTGGTTCTGGTCGGGGTGCTGTGTATGTGCTCGACCTGGCCGCACCGTGCGCTGATTCGGATTCTGATGGGTTGTGGGATTGTAGGGAGGATGCCAACACCGACCTGGATAGTGATCCGGCTACCACTCCCGGCCCGGATACTGATGGTGATACGACACCGAACTATTTGGATGCTGACGATGATGGTGACGGTGCTCTCACTTCGGCGGAGAACGCGGATCCGAATAGTGATGGTGATCCTCGTGACGCCTTGGATTCGGATTGGGATGGTGAGCCCGATTACCTTGATCCCCCAATTACTGTTGCCTCTGATGGCACGGTGGCTACCGAGCAGAAGATCTCGGACATTGCGGGTGGGCTGACGGCCGTTCTCGACGACGCCGACTACTTCGGTGAGTCGGTGGCGTCGATTGGTGATGTGGATGGTGACGGGATCGTCGATATCGCGGTCGGTACCCGCAGCGATGATGATGGCAGTCCCACCCAGAATCGGGGGGCTGTGTATGTGCTGTTCATGAACGCCGATGGCACCGTGAAGGCAGAGCAGAAGATTTCGGACACTGCTGGTGGGCTCGCGGCGAACTTGGATGACGGCGACAGGTTCGGTATGTCTGTGGCGGGGATTGGCGATCTGAATGGGGACGGAATCGCCGATATTGCGGTCGGTGCTTACCAGGATGATGATGGCAGCTCTGGTCGGGGGGCTGTGTATGTGTTGTTCTTGAACGCCGATGGCACGGTCAAAGCCGAACAGAAGATCTCCTCTACTTCCGGTGGACTTGCGGGACCCCTTGGTAGCTACGACTACTTCGGGGAGTCGGTGGCGGGGATTGGTGATGTGGATGGTGACGGGATCGTCGATATTGCGGTCGGCGCCAACGGTGATGATGATGGTGGCTCTGCTCGGGGGGCTGTTTATGTGCTGTTCTTGAACGTCAATGGCACGGTGAAGGCCGAGCAGAGGATTTCGTCTACTACCGGTGGGCTCACCGGCCCCCTCGATGACGCCGACCAGTTCGGGATTTCGGTGGACGGGGTTGGTGATGTGGACGGTGATGGAATCGCCGATATTGCGGTCGGCGCCCACCAAGATGATGACGGCGGTACTGACCGGGGTGCGCTGTATGTGTTGCTCTTGAACGCCGATGGCACGGTGAAGGCAGAGCAGAGGATTTCGTCTACTACCGGTGGGCTCACTGGCCCCCTCGATGACAGCGACCAGTTCGGTACTTCGGTGGGCGGGGTTGGTGATGTGGACGGCGACGGGATCGCCGATATTGCGGTTGGTGCCCACCAAGATGATGACGGCGGTACTGACCGGGGTGCGCTGTATGTGTTGTTCTTGAACGCCGATGGCACGGTGAAGGCGGAGCAGAGGATTTCGTCTACTACCGGTGGGTTGACCGGCCCCCTCGATGACAGCGACCGGTTTGGTGCGTCGGTGGCTGGTGTTGGTGACCTCGATGGTGACGGCACGATCGGCCTCGTCGTCGGCGCCAACGGTGATGATGATGGCGGCTCTAGTCAGGGTGCTGTGTATGTGCTCGACCTGACCGCACCTTGTGCGGATTCTGATTCTGATGGGTTGTGCGATTTGGAGGAGGACGCCAACACCGATCTCGATGACGACCCAGCCACCACCGCGGGCCCCGACACCGACGGTGATACGACACCGAACTATTTGGATGCCGATGATGACGGTGACGGCACCCTCACCTCGGCGGAGAACGCAGACCCCAACAGTGATGGTGATCCTCGGGATGCCTTGGATTCGGATTGGGACGGTCAGCCCGACTACCTCGATGCCCCAACCGATGTCACCGAGGGAGCGGTGGCCACTGAACAGAAGATCTCGGACATTGCGGGTGGGTTGGCAGCGGTTCTTGATGACTCCGACAATCTTGGCCGGTCCGTAGCATCGATTGGTGATCTGGATGGTGACGGGATCGTCGACGTCGCGGTCGGTGCTCCCTACGACGATGATGGTGGCTCCAG
>JAAETI010000202.1 GCA_024228555.1 bacterium
ACACCGTCGGGCGGCAAGCGGGATCCCATAGGGCGCGCCCAATGTAGTCGGTTGGGTAGTAGCAGTTGACCCATTTCTCTACGCAAGTGGGTCCGTTCTTCCAGACGAGGTCCGCCCTGACCAGCGAGGATAGCCGGTTCCATCGGCTGACGGCGGCCTCACCAGCGCCGCGACCCGCTCCGCGAGCGCCCCGAGACGGTGAAGGCGACCTGGAGGACACCTGGTGGGCGACGCTTCTTTGCCTGTGCGGCTCTCCTGGTCAGCTCAAGGGGGGTGTTTGACGGTGATTCTGCTTGTCCGCGGCCAGCAACGCGCACCGGTGCGACGGTGGGCTCCCGACCAGCCTCCGTTCAGGTGAACGCCTCCGGTGGCCTTGGAGGCCCTCGAGACGACCGGTGCAGGCCGGCGCGCACACGCTCGATGACCCTGGGTCCCCTCAAGATGGCGCGAAGCTCCATCTGACCACCACACCGGGGACAGGCCCAGGAATCGAGTCCGAACACGAGCTTCATGAGCCGCGCCCACGGTTGCCATCTCGACGAAGCAGAGGGGTGCGCACATAC
>JAAETI010000203.1 GCA_024228555.1 bacterium
ACTGGTCTCATTGGGGTCTCCTCCCGTCGATTGGTCGGGTCCGCGCTGAGATCGTTCCTTTGGATGCCCAACTCCCGAGAGAGTGGCCCGAGATCGCGAGACGGATCCAAACCCGCAACGGGTTCGCGTCCCACTCCTACCGGCCTCACGGCGAAACCCGGTTCCGGGTTGCCTACGCCTCGGCGGTGTTGCCCGAGTTGGCCCCGTTCCAGGGAGCTGACTGGCTCGCCCGCACCCAAGGCCACACCGAGCGGGTCGAGCTCGGTTACACGGGCAATATCGACGCCCCTGAACCGTGGATGCATTGGGAACTTGACGCCTTCCCTCATCGGATGATCAACGGCAAAACCGGGGGCGGGAAATCGACTCCGATGCGCTGCGCCCAACTTCACGGCGTGGTCACCGGCGCTGAACTGTTCGTGTTCTCCGGGAAGAAGTCCGGCGAGTTCGGCTGGCTCCGCCGCAGGGGTTTGGCCTCGATCGCGTCGACTCCTCCGGGTTGGGCGTTCATGGCTGACCATTTGTGGTCGGAGTTCCAACGCCGCCAACAACTCCTCGAGGACTCCGACCTTGAGTGGTGGTGGGAACACCCTGACATCGGTCACCGGATTGTGGTGTCGGTTGATGAACTGATGCTGATCACCGGGGCCGCCACCAAAGACGACCTGACCCCGTTCCGTTCCTTGACTGGGGGGCGTCTCACTGAACTGGCGGCGGCTTCTCGGTCGTGTGGGATGCACCTAGACATGGCCACCCAATACGGGATCGCCCAAGCCG
>JAAETI010000204.1 GCA_024228555.1 bacterium
CCAGCCCTCAGGATGGTCAAGGTCATACGTCCTCGCTTCGCTGCGGGCGCCCCACCTTGACCAACACCAGCGGCCCGGAGCCATCGGCAACGAAGGCCTGTGTTGACAGACAAACCCACACAGGCAACGCGACCACGCTCAGTGGCAAGACGCAATGGTTACGGCCTCGTTATGGCGAGCTGCGTTAATTCGTTTGACAAGATTGCCGATTCGTAGGACGGTAATCGCAGTTGTTCCGCCGGGTCGCTGTCGCGGCCACAGACCAGAGAGAAGGAGCTAGAGCGATGAATAGCATCATGACAAATAACCAGTTCTCAGCCCCGGCTCATGGCCTGTGTCCGACTTCTGCTCACGGTTTGGCGGTACTTCCGTTGGTAGCCGTAGATCAAGCGGCACACAAGCTCCAGAAGCCGGGGCACCAGACCGTCTCGACTGACGCCCGATTCCGCACGATGGAAACCGGCACGGCCACTGCTGGCATCGCCAACGGCGACGCCTCCAGGGTCGAGGACATGGGCGCAGTCTCTGAAGGCCCGTGGGTCTACACCCCGAACTTCGACCACGACGATCACTTCCAGCGGTGGAGGTGCGCTACCTGACACAACAGGAAGCACCACACCGAGCCGCTGGGAGCACAAAGCCCCCAGCGGCTTTTGTGCTTTTCCGCCTCTGACAACCGGC
>JAAETI010000205.1 GCA_024228555.1 bacterium
AGGAGCCGGCGCTGGTGACGGCGGGTTCCGACTTCGGCGGAGTGCGTGATCTGATGGGGCGCCTCGGCCCTGGCGAGTCCTTCTACTCGGCTTCCGATGTGATCGACTACCTATCGAGCGAAGCCTGAGCGCCCGGTACCCTCTCGCTTTGGCGCTCAGCTCCCCATTCCCGTTTCCGCAGTGGAGACCGTGATGAGGTACGGAGTGAGTCGCCGGTGATCAGCGATTCGCTGAAGACGATGCCGTAGAGCACAACCGCAAACACGCCGCCGATGACGGGGAAAGGTAGATCCGAAAGGTGACGAGCTTGTTCTCGGCCAGTCCGATAGTTCCCGACAGACATGACCCGGTTCCGATTCTGATCCACGGTCGATATGGCGCCGCTGCGAAACGAGCGTAAGCTCCGGTTCACTATGAGCGATGAATGGTCCGGTCCGGTCACGGTAGATGAGATGTACGGTGACTGGGACTACCCCGCAGCCGTCAAAGCCTTGGAGCGCAGCCTCAACCCGCGCTCGAGTGCGTCCTTCATGGACACGCTTGCATCCCTCGCTCTCGGCCCCGATCACGTCGTCCTCGATATCGGGGGACGGGAAGGGCGTGACTGTCTCGAGATCGCCAAGCGGTTCGGTGCACG
>JAAETI010000206.1 GCA_024228555.1 bacterium
CGACGCTGCGGTGTCGGAGCTGAGCTCCTGCGGAACCGTGGTCGGAGGAACGATCGATGCCGCCGACACCAGCTCCCTGGTTGGCTGGGTCAACTCCTCGGCCGAGCAGCTGGGTGGGATCGATGTCTTCGTTCACAACACTTCGGCCAAGCCCCAACGCAGGCTCGACGATTGGATCAACAACTTCAACATCGATCTCAAGGCGCTAGTGGCCGGGGTCGATGCCTCAGCTGACGCCCTGTCGGATGGGGGCGGTTCGGTCATCTCGATAGGCACAACGGCGGTGGCCGAGCACTTCGGCACCGGCTCCGGCAGCTACAGCGCCTTCAAAGCTGCCGTCACCAACTGGACCCTGGGCCAAGCTCAGGTGTTGGGGGAGCGTGGCATCCGCTGCAATGTGGTATCACCAGGCCCGATCCTGGTCGAAGACGGTGACTGGGACCAGATCCGTCGCGGTATGGCGAAGTTCTTCGAGGCCACCCAGAACAATCACCCCGGCGGCAAGATGGGGAGACCCCAACACGTGGCCAACATGGTCGCCTTTCTCGCCGGGGATGTCTCGAGTCACATCAACGGAGCGAACATCACTGTCGACGGTGGGTTCCTCAAGCGGGTCAATTACTGATGGCTGACAGAGCGGATCGGGTCGATGTGGCGCCGCTCGATGCTCACATGTCACCCGAGCCGGCCCAGTAGTAGCGTGCTCGCATGAGCACCGACGGCACCAACGACCACTACCAGACGATCACTTATGAGATCGCCGCCCCCGGTGTGGCTCGGATCATGTTGAACCGACCCGAAGCAGCCAATGCCCAGGACAAGCGCCTGCTTTACGAGCTGAACGCGGCGTTCGATGCCGGGGTGGCCGACGACGATGTCAAGGTCATCATTCTCGGAGCCAACGGCAAACACTTCTCGTCCGGTCATGATCTTCGGGACGGCACTGATATCGACGAGTTCGAGTCGGTCGGCCCCGTCGGTGGGTTCGCCAGGCCAGGCGACGAGGGGATGATGGCCCGGGAGGAGGAGTTCTATTTGGGGTTCTGCAATCGCTGGCGGGCGCTGTCGAAGCCGACGATCGCTCAGGTTCAGGGGAAGGTCATCGCCGGCGGGCTGATGCTCGTGTGGCCCTGTGATCTGGTGGTGGCCAGTGAGGACGCCACCTTCTCCGATCCGGTGGTGGCCTTCGGGGTCAACGGGGTGGAGTAC
>JAAETI010000207.1 GCA_024228555.1 bacterium
ACCCAGCAGGCTGCCGAGTTCCAGTCGATATTCGGCCGCGACTCCGGCGGGCTGATCAAGGAGTTCGACTGTGCCGCCGCGGAGACGGTGGTGGTCACCATGGGCTCGGTGATCGGCACCATGAAGGAAACGCTGGCTGACATGCGGGCCGACGGTCACTCCATCGGCGCGCTGACCCTGCGCTCCTTTCGCCCCTTTCCACGCGACGCACTGCGCCGGGCGCTCAAGGACGCCAAACGCGTCATCGTGTTCGAGAAGTGCCTGGCCGTCGGTATGGGTGGCATCGTTTCCATGAATGTGCGCATGGCGCTGCAGGATATTCCGCTGCGCCTGCACTCTGTGATCGGCGGACTTGGCGGACGCCCCATTACCCGCGAGAATCTGCGCCGCATGTTCGAGAAGGGAGTCAAAGACGAATTGAAAACCACCCACTTCCACGACATCAACATGGACATTGTCAACCACGAACTGGTGCGCGAAAAGGCAAAGCGCCGCTCGGGTTCCATTGCGGAAAACATACTTCAAGACGTCGGCGTCGTCGCCGCCGCAAAAACGATCTAGGAGAGGGTCATGGCACAAATTCCCGAATCCCAACAGAAGGTCAAGTTCTATCAGACCGGCACGTTCACCGTCGGCAACCGGTTGCTCGACGAGGAGCACCGCAGCGTGCAGGCGACCATAGACCGCTCCAACTCCCTGGACTCCGGGCACCGCGCCTGCCAGGGCTGCGGCGAGGCGCTGGGGGCTCGCTTCGCCATCGATGCAGCTATCCGCGCCACCGGCAACCAGTTGATCGCGGCCAACGCCACCGGCTGTCTGGAGGTGTTCACCACACCCTATCCCGAGACGGCCTGGTCGGTGCCGTGGATCCATTCGCTGTTCGGCAATGCCGCAGCGGTCGCCTCGGGCATCGCCGCGGCGATGAAGGTCAAGGGTCGCGAGGAGGTACGGGTAATCGCCCAGGGCGGTGACGGCGGCACCACAGATATCGGCTTCGGCTGCCTGTCGGGCACCTTCGACCGCAACGACGACGTGCTTTACATCTGTTATAACAATCAGGCTTACATGAACACCGGCGTGCAGCGCTCCAGCGCCACGCCGGGTGCGGCGCGCACCGCCACCACCATGCCGGTGGGCGCCGAGCCGGGCAATGCATTCAACACCGGCAAGAGCGTGCCGCTGATCGCCATGGCGCACAACATTCCCTACGTTGCCACTGCGTCGGTGCACGACCTCCACGATCTGGAAAACAAAGTCACCAGGGCCATGGGCGTGCGCGGAGCGCGCTACATCGAGATCTTCGTACCCTGCCCGCTGGGCTGGGGCTCGAAACCTGGCGACACGGTAAAGGTAGCGCGGCTGGCGGTGGAGTCCGGCATGTATCCGCTGTTCGAGGCCGTGGACGGCGAGCTCACCGGGGTGACCAAGATTCGCCGCCATATGCCGGTGGGTGAATATCTCAAGCTGCAGCGGCGCTTTGCGCACGTGCTCAAACCGACCAACGCCCATCAACTCGAACAACTGCAGGCGATCGCCGACCGCAACATCAAACGTTTCGATCTACTCTCACGAGAGGGTGAAACATCATGAACGACGACGCCGTGGTACAAACCAAACCCTTTGCCATTACGCTGGACGTTGGCAGCAGTCTGCTCAATAAAACCGGTTCCTGGCGTACCCAGCGCCCGGTCTATCTGGACCGGTTGCCGCCATGCAACCACGCCTGCCCGGCCGGTGAGAACATCCAGGCGTGGCTTGGCTACGCCGAAGAGGGCGATTACGAAGCGGCCTGGCGCCAGATCATGGATGACAACCCGCTGCCTGCCACCATGGGTCGCGTCTGTTATCACCCCTGCGAGGGCGCCTGTAACCGCGCCCAGTTGGACGAGGCGGTGGGCATAAATTCGGTCGAGCGGTTTCTCGGCGACCAGGCTCTGCGCTATGGCTGGCGGATGGATACAGGTAAAGCCACCGGTAAGAAGGTGATGATTGTGGGTGCCGGTCCCGCAGGGCTCTCCTGCGCCTACCATCTGCGCCGGTTCGGGCACGATGTCACTATCTTCGAAAGTTCTCCCAAGGCAGGCGGCATGATCCGCTACGGTATTCCCAAGTACCGCATGCCGCGGGAGAAACTGAATGCTGAGATTGAGCGTATTCGGGAGATGGGGGTGAAGATCGAGCTGAATACCCGGTTGGATGACCTCCAGGCTGTGAAGGAGGCCAACAGCTTCGACAGCGTCTTTATTGCAATCGGCGCCCAGTCTGCCAAGCGCATCGATATCGAGTCGGACGAGAGCATTCCGATGCTGGATGCGGTGGAGGTGCTTCGAAACGGTGAGACCGAGGAGCCCACGGGGCTGCGGGGCAGGGTGGTGGTCTACGGCGGAGGCAATACCGCTATCGACGTGGGACGAACCGCCATTCGCCTGGGTGCCATCGAGGTCACCGTCATCGTCTTCGAGAGCCGCGCCAAAATGCCGGCCCACGAATTCGAAGTGAAGGAGGCGCTGGAAGAGAGCGTCAGAATCGTCGATCTGCGCGCGATCCGCAAGATCAAGGGGAACGCCCTGACCCTGGAACGAATGGTGGACTCGGCAGATCAGTGGCCCCAGCCTTCCGGACAGCTTGAAACCTTCGACGCGGATGTGTTGGTGCAGGCGCTGGGCCAGAATGTGGAGACCGCTCTGCTGGAGAGCATCCCCGGCGTCGTGGTGGAGGGAAGCATTGCCCAGGTCGACCACTGCATGATGACGGGCGCTGACGGGATTTTCGCGGGCGGCGACATGGTGCCCTCGGCGCGCACTGTTACCACCGCAATCGGGCATGGCAAAAAGGCAGCGCGCAACATGGACACTTGGTTGCGTAAGGCGGAGTGCCTGCCGGTGGACAAACACGAGCTGGCCGGTTTCGACAAGCTGAACACCTGGTACTACGCAGATGCTCCACGCACCATCCGACCCATGCTTGACGTGGTGCGCAGACAGTCGGGGTTCGCCGAGGTGGTTGGGAATCTGGATGAAAACAACGCCCTGTACGAGGCACGGCGCTGCATGTCTTGCGGCAACTGCTTCGAGTGCGACAACTGCTATGGCATATGTCCCGACAACTCAATCACCAAGCTGGGCCCGGGCAAGCGCTTCGAGTTCAAGTACGACTACTGCAAGGGCTGTGCGCTGTGCATGACCGAGTGCCCCTGTGGCGCGATCAAGATGGTGCCGGAAGATATTTAAAGGCTGCCACCTGGGCATGCATTGCACCCGTCGATGCTGCTGCTGCACAAGAGGATTCAAGAATGCCAACAAAAGTCATCGAGCAGACCAAACCGTTTGCGATCACTCTCGACGTGGGGAGCAGCCTCCTCAATAAGACCGGCAGCTGGCGCACCGAGCGTCCGGTGTACGTCGACCGCCTCCCGCCCTGTAACCACGCCTGCCCGGCCGGAGAGAACATCCAGGAGTGGCTCAGCCGTGCCGAGGAGGGTGACTATGAGGGTGCCTGGCGGAAGATCATGGAGGAGAATCCCTTTCCCACCATTATGGGGCGTGTCTGTTACCACCCCTGCGAAAGCAGCTGCAACCGTGCACAGCTGGACGAGACGGTGGGCATCAACTCGGTGGAGCGGTTTCTCGGGGACCAGGGTTTAAAATACGGTTGGACCGTACCGGTCGGGGAGCCTACCGGTAAGCACGTGATGGTCGTGGGCGCAGGTCCCGGCGGGCTCGCGACCGCCTACCATCTGCGTCGCTTCGGCCACGCGGTCACCGTCTTCGAATCGGGATCGAAGGCTGGCGGCATGCTGCGCTGGGGTATTCCCAAGTACCGCTTGCCGCGTGAGAAACTCAATGCGGAAATCGCCCGCATTGAGGAGATGGGAGTGGAGATTCAGCTTAACACCAAGGTCGACGACCTCCAGGCTACGATGAAGGAGGGCGGTTTTGACACGGCCTTCCTGGCCGTGGGCGCACATGTGCCCAAGTCGTTGGAGATCCCCAGCACGGGAGGCATCCCAATCATCGAGGGGATCACCGTACTGCGCGATCTGGAGCTCGAACGGCCCACCGGCCTGCGCGGACAGGTAGTCGTCTACGGCGGCGGCAATACGGCGATGGACGTGGCGC
>JAAETI010000208.1 GCA_024228555.1 bacterium
CTCGAAGAAGCAGTCGACTTTGGGGCGGCCCATATTCGGGTGGATGGCACCAGGAACTCGGTTGACGTTCTCGAGCTCGAACACCTCTGGGTCGGCGACCCGAAGCGTCCCGACCCCCATTCGGATCAGGCTGAGACCGAGGAGGTAGCCGTCACCCCCGATGCCGGCGACGGCTACGTTGGCTGACAGCAGGGCTTGCTGCTCGGCCGCACTCCAGAAGCCGTAGTTCCGGGCTAGTCCAGGATCATCGACTGACCGCATCATGAACTCCTTCGGTGATGTTGAACGGTGAGGTGCGGGTGTCGTCGCAGCCCATGTCTCGTGCCAGTTGATGCAGGTCGATCCAGACGCCGAAGTTGACCGAGTCGTAGTCTGGCAGGTGTCGGGGCTCGGTGATCTCCTCCACGGTGACCCCATCGCGACGCAGGAGGTCGGTCAGTGGACGCTCGACAACCGCATAGGCTTGCTGACCGCTGGCATTGATGAAGTGCGCAGTGATGCCCCGGCGGAGGGCCAGCGTGATGCGCCGTTGCATAGATGGTCTCCGATGGAGGGCGGCATAGCGCGACACTTCACAACGGACCCGATCGTCTCTGAGGTCGACCGGTGAGGCCAGCTCAGGGAAATGATCCTCAACCGGCAAGAGCCCCAGCCCCGGC
>JAAETI010000209.1 GCA_024228555.1 bacterium
GCACTCGCTCGCCGCATCGAGTCATCGGCGCCAAGGGGCCATGGCCCGTACTACCTCGGATCACGCAAACGTCGAGGCCATCACAACAGCCGATACGACGTGATCGACTCGGTACTCGAATAGTCCGCGACATAATCACCGAGGGCCACCTCGGTCGCCACTACCAAGACCGAAAGGGTGGCCGGAGCACCGCTTTGATCGACATCGCCCAAGATCATGCGCTGGCCCTCATCAGTGAGGCGGGCATCTTCTACATCGGAGCGGCGTTCGAGCGCCGGACGGCGCTTCGCAAGTACCGGGCTGATGGTGCTGGACGGTTCTCCACTGACCTCGACTTTGCCGGGACCGATCAGCCCGTCGCTGAGCTGCTGATCAAGGCACTCGACGGAGAGACCCTCGCTGGCTTCACGTTCAAGGTCGATCCGCTGAACGAGCACCGCCGCTCACTCCTCCGCATCGAGACGCCTTTCGGTGAACCAGAGATCCCGGCAAGGATCGATTGCTCACCAAAGAGGTCCTGACTGACAGCCGAGACGCTCTCGACGATCCCCCGCCCGATTCACAATCGCTACGACATCGCCATCCCTCAGATCCTGGTGATGCGAGTTGAAGAAGTCCTCTCCGAGAAACTCGCTCGATACCGACGAGCCAGCCTCGCACGCGATCTGTACGACCTCGCCTGGTTCGCTCGTGGCGGCCCGCTCGACGAGTCACTCATCCGCCCGCTCACCGTCCTCAAGGTCCGGCACGATGTCGTCGACGACGGCCTCGGCGAGCGACCCTTCGATTCGAGCGATGTGCTGGAAGAGCGTGCGGCAACATCGTTCCGAGATGAAGACATCGGCTACCTCACGACGCCTGTCGATCTTGAAGGATGGGAGGCCTCCGTCCGCCATCGCTTCGCGTTCCTCACCGACCTCGATCATCAAGAGCGCGCCGTTGCACTTTGCAACATCGGCGACCGATGGACCGTAGATCAACTTGTCGAAGATGTGAGCCGACTTTGACAGCCGCAGGTCGAACCTTCCGGAGCCCCTCAGGTACGCCGTGACCCTCTTCTCGGTGAAGCTTCTCTGGAGGCGCGCAGATGCCCAGTACGTACCGACCCCAGACTGAGCAGTGGCCACCGCTCGCTGAGTCCGTAGGTAGGGATCCCCTGAGTCGCCGTAGGGACTCCTCTCAAGGACTCCCCCCATGTCGGCCTAACCCAGATCAAACTCGCCGGCTTTGACGCCAGCGACGAAGGCCTCCCACTCAGCGGGTGTGTAAGCGAGCATCGGCTCAGCAGCAAAGGCGTTCCCAGGATCACGTCGGAACTTGCTGTCCCGCACATGGATTTGCCCACCGTCAAGCATCACTTCCACGCAGCAGGCTCCATCAGAGCTGTAGCTGCTCTTGTACCACGAGCCCGTAGTGGTCTCCTGGCCTAGACCGACAACGCCGCCGACCCTACGCTCGACCGGCTGAGACTTTTTCATACTTCGCTTCACGATCTCTCCTATGAGATGGCGACGTCCGACGTCTTCAGAGCTGACGGCGTTCGTTGCGCGCTAGTTGGTTGTCCTGTGTTGACGAGCTGGGCCAGACGTACACGAAGGGCTTGCGGAACCGAAACAGACACCACCCTCGACATTTACACCCATGTCGGTAAGAGAGACTAGCGATCTGGAGCAGTCAACGCTGCCACTCAATGTCTTTTACCCGTTGAGCGACCAGGCTGATGGATTCGGCCCGTGAGCAACTTGAGATCAGTGCCTTTTCGAAGAGTAGTTTCAGTGTGTCGACCAACTCAGCTTGATCAGCCAGACCGATCGGGGTGCCTGCTTCCCGCCATACGACGGATTGAAGGTTCGGGCTGTCGAAATCGAGCAGCACCAACGTGGATGCGGATGAAAGTCCAAGAGGGGTCACGTCGAATCGTTGGACTCTGAGATCTAGTTTGTCACCGAGCTTCTCCGCCAGATCAAGGACGTGAAGCAGCTGGGCGCGGAGAACATCGGGGCCACCGAACTGCTGCATCAGCACCGCCTCGCTCATGAGGAAGATCATCTTCGGCGGGCTTTCCCCACGAAGCACACCCTCTTGGCGCCGCATCCTCACATCCAGAGTCCGGTTCAAGTCGACCTCGCTGATGTGCGGTGACGCGCTAATCACGTTCCGGGCGAACTCCCGACTCTGCAGAAGGCCGTTGAACACCCGACCTTCGTACGACCGAATTGTTGAAGCCCCGGATTCAAGACCGAAGAAGCGGACAAGGTCCTCTCCACTTGTCGAGGTGAAAGACTGCCACCAACCAGGCTGGCGCGCTTCGTCGAGCAACCGAGTCAGGTCCGCGGCATCGTCCGCTCCGACCTCAAGAATCTCGAAGAGTGCCTCAAGGTGATCGGGTGACAGTAGTGCTCGGCTGTTCTCGACAGCGGACCAGAAATTCCGCGAGAAGCCCAGGTGGTCGCTCACGACTTTGGCTCCGAGCCCCCGAGCTTCGCGCAGAGCCCGCACACGCGCCGCGAACTCGAACTGCGAAACGGTAGGCGAAACTCGGGCCACTCTCTGTCCTTTCGCTGGCTCTACTCGGCACTCCGAAGTGATGGTCCCCCGACAAACTTGGAGCCTGACGATTACGTAACTGTGGGCATCAATACCTTACCTAATTTGTGACGTCAAGGAGAGCCATGAGAATATGGTCACTACCAGCTTTGCTACCCACGAGTAGGAGCTAGACGCCCGGGGGACGTCAAGGCTGAAACCTAGGGAGCAACCGGTGAACTCGCCCCCAAACACAACAGCCGACCGCCAAGGACAACAACATCAGCCCACCTGCCGGGGAAGGGCCAGTGTTGATAGTGGCTGCAATCGGAGCTGGCGCTCATGACTTTCCAGCCAGACCCAATTACGCCTCCACAACTGCTCGAGATCCTCGAAGTAACGCGGCTTGGGGCAATGGGAGCTGGGGCCAAGGGCACTGATATCGAAGACGTATGCCAGCCCGTCGCCGACAAACTCGTCCGAAAGTGGAACGAGCCTCACATCGTTGCTGCCCGTAGTCGCGATCGAGGGGCATGGCATGCCTACGTCACCGTCGTAGCCCGCAATACGGTCAAGGATCTGCGACGCTCGGATCAGCGTCGCCGCAACCGTGAGCTACTAGCCTCCGATGAGAACACAGACGAGCCATTGCCCGATCGTCCTGGCATCGTGCGCCAAGCTGCCGATGAGCCGTCGACAACCGATGCCTTGCTCGCTCGCCTTGTCATTGCTGACCTGATTGACGAGCGTCTCGACGGGCGGACCCGAGAAATCGCCTTGCTGACCATCGTCGACTGCCTAACGACCAATGAGATCCGTGACCGACTCCATCTCTCGGTTGGCACCATCAACAGCCACAAGCGACGAGCATTCAAAAAGCTCCGAA
>JAAETI010000210.1 GCA_024228555.1 bacterium
AGGTGACCGGAGTGCTGGCACAGATAACGGGTGCCCTCACCGGGATCGTCGAGCAACTGATCGAAGCGGGTGCCCTCACGATGACCTTCGAGCAGGCAGTCGCCGAACTGATGGCACCTATCCCCGAGATGTGCATCGACATCGAGCTGGCTAAGCGGGGGCTCACCGGGAAGCCCCGGTGACTCCCAAGCCCTGCCCCCAATGCGGGAAACGGGCCAACGAATGCACCGGCCCTGTCCTCAAGAAGTGGATTGACTCCGGCAAGGCCCTCTGCCCTCGATGCCTTAGCAAGTTCTACGGGCCGTTGGCCCGGCCACCCAAACCACACAGGCTGTGTGCTGGCTGTGGAAAGCGCCTCAAGAAGAACCACCCCAACCGCATCTGCACCAACTGCCTATCGCTCGGAGTGGCAGCCGACCAACTACCCCTAGGAGACCTATGACGATGAGTCCTGAAGAGATCGAGCACGCCAAGGAAGTGCATGCGGCCATCCGAGCAGGGATGGGGGGCATTGATGACGATCGTTGGATCATGGAAGCCGCACTCGAAGACCGCATCCGATTAGGGATGAAGTTCTGCTACCTGGTCGGACTGGCCGGCACGATGGTCGAAGCAATGGGCGAACTGCTCGACAAGTCACCCGATGAACTCATGGACCAGTACGACGCAGAACTAGCAGAGGCAGCAGCGAGGGAGGCCGGAGCATGACGACAATCCAGATCGAGCATCGAGGCCTTGACCGTCGGCTGAACTATGTCAGCTTCAGCCAACGAGGTTTCAAGCATCGGCCGTCCATGGCCGAGCTGCTTCAGGGCTGGATATTCCGTCGAGCCGAACTCGGCTGGCCAGTAGGAGAAGCATGACCCCCGTCAACGTCGACACCATCGCCAAGCCCGAGCCGAAGCGGGACAGCTACGGCCGCTACCTGATCACGGCCCCGCCCAAGATCCTCCAGAGTGGCAAACCCTCGAAGGCCAAGGTGAAACCGAGAAGCTACACCCGGGCCACCACCGTGGCCAAGACCCTCGAAGACACCTACAAGCTGAACCGTTGGAGCCAGCGCATGGTGGCCTACGGCATGGGGCTCAGAGAGGACCTGCGAGACCTAGCCATGGGCCACAACCCCGACGACAGCCGCCAGGTCTTCGAGAACATCGTCGACGAGGCATCGACAGCCGCCGAGACAGCCCGAGCAGCCAACAAGGGGACCGCACTCCACCGGTTCTTCGAGATGGCCGACCAGGGCGAAGCGCTATCCACCTTCCCCCGTCACGTCCAGCCCCACATCAAGAGATACAAGCAGGGCATGGCCACTAAGCCCTTCGAGATCGTCCACGAGCACACCGAGCAGGTGATCGCACTCGACGACTACAAGGTGGCCGGCATGGTCGACCGGTTCTTTCAGCTCACCGAGCCCATCCAGGTGTGCCTCCAGACGGGCAAGGTCATCAACCTCAGCCAGGGCGATCGGATCGTAGGTGACATCAAGACCGGTCGCACCCTCGAATGGGGCTGGCTGTCGATGACAGTGCAGGCCGCCGTCTACGCCAACCACTCGGCCACTTGGAACGTCGACCATGGCCACCCCCAGGGGGGCACGAGGGGCGAGCGAGTCAGTGGCCTTCGCCGAGACGTGGCCCTACTCATCCATGTCCCCGCCGTGGAAGAGGACCCGCAACTGGAGCTGTACTGGCTGGATCTCGAAGCCGGCTGGGATGCGTTCCTGACTGCCATGGAGGTGAGGGGCCATCGTTCGATGGCGTCGAAGCTCCCCACCGCCTACGGCAAGCCAGAGGTGAAGGGCGGGCCGTCCGCTGAGGACGAGGATTCCACCTGGTCTGACTTCGAGGCTCACCCTGATCTGTTGGCCGTCGATGAGGCAACAGCGAGGTGGGTGCGAGGCCGCATCCGGGAGCTGGCCGGCAACGTCAAGGCGGTCGCCGACCTCCGCAACCGTTGGCCCGAAGAGCTGCCTAAGCCTTTCCCCGAGAGCCCCAGCCTCGAACAGGTTGATGCCCTGGTGAAAGTGCTCGATCTGGTCGAAGCGAAGAACGACATCCCCTTCGGGCCACCACGGCCCGGTGGCATACCCGAGACCATCAAGCGGAAGCAGGAAGCATGAACGTCCCGCCTACCCCCACATCGGGGGCCAAGTTCCCCGATGTCCACGTCAACCTGATCGGAGAGGATGGCAACGCTGGCGCCATCATGGGCCGAGTCACCCGTGCTCTACATCAAGCCGGCCACCGAGACGTGGTCGACGACTACCGCCGAGAGGCCATGTCCGGTGACTACAACAACCTGATCACCGTGACCACGCAATGGGTCACCTGTGACGAAGGGGACGATGACGAATGAAAGCCAGAGTGATGCTCTTCAAAGAGAGTGGCAAGTACTACACCGAAGAGCGGTGGACGGTTCCCGAAGGTCCGGAGTCGATCGGCCCCCACTGCATGAGGCACAGCCCCGACTTCCGTCGGATCGGTGGCGGGGCAGTGCTCGTAGTCACCCAGGAGCCCTGGGGCTTCCCCTGCCTGTTCAACTCAGTCCTGTTCAACTCAGTCGGAGAGACCAGCAACACGGTCAAGAAGCAAGACATAGCACCAGGCTTCGACTTCTCTGGCTACTGCGGTGGCCGTTTCGGTCG
>JAAETI010000211.1 GCA_024228555.1 bacterium
AGAGTGATGATTGGGGCAGTGGTATCGACAACATCAACAGTCCTCGTGACCTGGATGGCAGGGTTACCTTCGGAATCGGTGACGTCATAAGTCACCGAATACGACCCAACGACGGCGGTATTGACCGCTGACGAATCGATCACGATCGAACCGGTGATGTCACCGTCATAATTGTCCGCTGCCGTTGCACCCAACTCGGAATACGCGGCGCCGACCTCGATGGTCTGCGGATTCGCACCAGCCAGAGTGATGATCGGGGCAGTGGTATCGACAACATCAACAGTCCTCGTGACCTGTGTGGCAGGGTTGCCCTCGGAATCGGTGACGTCATAAGTCACCAGATACGACCCAACGACTGCTGTATTGACCGCCGACGAGTCAATCACAATCGACCCGGTGATATCACCGTCATAATTGTCCGCTGCCGTAGCCCCCAACTCCGAATACGGCGAACCGACCTCGATCGTCTGCGGATTCGCACCAACCAGAGTGATCACCGGCGCCGTCGTATCAACAACATCAACAGTCCGGAACCCGCTTGCCGGATTGCCCGAACTGTCGACAACGTCGTAGGTGACAACGTAGGAGCCCAGCACTGCGACGTTCACGGCAGACGAGTTGATGATGATCGACCCAGTGATATCCCCGTCATAATTGTCAGAGGCCGTAGCCCCTAACTCCGTATACGGCGAACCAACCTCGATCGTCTGCGGATTCGCACCCGACAACGTGATCACCGGCACCGTCGTGTCAACAACATCAACCGTACGAACCACCTGCACCGCCGGATTGCCAGCCGCGTCCGTCACGTCATACGTCACGCCGTACGATCCGACCACAGCCGTATTCACCGCCGAGGCGTCAATCACAATCGACCCAGTGATGTCACCGTCGTAGTTGTCGAGGGCGGTGGCCCCCAACTCGGAATACGGCGAACCGACCTCGATGGTCTGGGGATTCGCACCGACAAGGGTGATGACTGGAGCCGTGGTGTCCGGAATGGCCAGATTCAACACGTACACAGCACCCCGGTCGCTGCCGCCATCGTCATCGGCGTAGGCACCAACCGCGATATCGACAATCCCGTCGCCGTCAACGTCACCCATGCTCGACACTGACGATCCGAAGCGGTCGCTGTCGTCGAGGGGTCCTGTGAGCCCGCCTGTGGTCGAGGAGATCTTCTGTTCGGCCTTCACGGTGCCATCGGCGTTGAGGAACAGTACGTACGCGGCCCCACGGCTCGAGCCTCCGTCATCGTCGTAATAGGCACTGACGGCAATGTCATGGATGCCGTCACCATCTGCGTCACCGACCCCAGCCACCGATATCCCAAACCTGTCGACGTTGTCCAAGGGCCCTGCTAACCCGCCGGTCGTGGAGGAGATCTTCTGTTCCGCTTTGACGGTGCCATCAGCGTTGAGGAACAACACATACGCCGCACCCCGACTGGTGCCCCCATCATCGTCACCGTTGGCGCCGACTGCGATATCGGTGATCCCGTCACCATCAACATCACCGACACCAGCCACCGACAGCCCGAATACGTCCCAGTCGTCTAGGGGACCTGTAAACCCGCCGGCCGTGGTCGAGATCTTCTGTTCGGCTTTGACGGTGCCATCAGCGTTGAGGAACAACACATACACCGCACCCCGCTTGCTGCCGCCATCACCATCCCAGGCGGCGCCGGCAGCGATGTCCACGATCCCATCACCGTCAACGTCACCCACACCATCCACCGAAAACCCGAAGTAGTCGCTGTCATCGAGGGGTCCTGTTAGCCCGCCGGCCGTGGAGGAGATCTTCTGCTCAGCTTTGACGGTGCCATCAGCGTTGAGGAACAACACATACACCGCACCCCGAGCAGAGCCGCCATCATCATCCTGGTACGCGCCGACCATGATATCGGCGATCCCGTCACCATCGACATCACCCACCCCAGCCACCGACTTACCGAACTGGTCGTCGTTGTCGAGAGGGCCGGTTAGACCGCCGGTCGTAGACGAAATCTTCTGCTCGGCCTTCACCGTGCCATCAGCGTTGAGAAGAAGCACGTAGACGGCCCCCCGATCAGTGCCGCCGTCATCATCTCGGTAGGCGCCGACCGCCACATCGACGAT
>JAAETI010000212.1 GCA_024228555.1 bacterium
CACCACCATCTCACCCATCACCAGCCGACGATCACGCTCCCCCAACATCGGCAACACACTCCCGAAGAACCCCTTCAACGCCTCATCAGTAAGCTCCATCCAGCCACACTAACCCTCGCGCCTTATTCCCGGGCGGATCCTTGAGGCCATTCGCCTATCAGCTCATGGCGGCACAGAAGATCAAATCCGAGGAAGAACTGGACGTCATGCGCCAGGGCGGCGAGATCTGCGACATCGGCGCCAAGGCCTGCTGCGACGCAGTCCGGGAAGGGATCACCGAAGTCGAGCTTCAGCGCATCATGATTCAGGCCATGGAACTCGAAATCTGCAGGCGGTTCCCGGATGAGGAATGCGACGGGACCTTCGCCTGGTTCCAATCCGGGCCCGTCAACACGAACGTAGCCCACGCCTTGAACACCAACCGCGAGCTAGGCAAAGGCGAAGTCTTGAGACTCAACTGTTTCCCGATGATCGTCGGGTACTACCATCTCCTGGAGCGCTCGTTGGTCCTCGGCCCCATGTCCGATGAGGTCAGGAAATACTTCGAGATCCAGGTCGAGGTTCACCATTCGGAGATCTCCGGGTTGAAACCTGGCGTGCCTCTCGGCGACATTGATGAACAGTTCATCAACCCCATCTACCGTGAACACGGCTTACTGGAGGCGAGAACCTTCGGCACCGACCATTCCTTCGGCATCATGCACTATTGGTACGGTCGTGACGAGATCGGCGAAATCCGGCCCTACAACGACACCATCCTGGAGCCTGGAATGGTCATGTCCATCGAGCCGATGATCGCCATCGAAGGGGTGGGCGGGTTCAAGCACGCTGACATGTTCATCGTCAAGGAAGACGGCATCGAACAGCTCACCAAATTCGACAACGGTGTCATTGTCGTCGATTGAAATCCAGGCTGGCGCAAGAGACAGAGCGCTCCGATAGGCGTTGGCAGACCAAAGCGGAGCAATCTGCAATGCCCTGCCGCTACAAGTCTTGCAGACCCGAGTTCGGCGGGTAGAAGGGTGTTTTGGTGGGGTCGCGATGCTCTGACCTGATTTCCTAAGGGTTGTCAACGGGCGGGGTTGAGTCGGCCTCAGCGGGTGTGGGCGCGGATGTGGTCGGTGGGGTGCCCCGAGGATTCCGGACAGTGGGTTCTGTGTAGGATTCATTGAAAGGATTGAGAGCTATGGGTTCGAAGAGGGTGAAGTATTCGGAGTCGTTTCGTGATGAAGCGGTGAAGATGGTGATCAACAATTCTCGTCCGATAGTCGATGTGGCTCGCGAATTGCTGGTACATCCGGGAACGCTGGGGAATTGGGTTACGAAGTATCGTGAAGCCCACCCGGTCGAGGAAGAACCGTTGACGGTGCCCGAACGAGTCCGTCTGAAAGAGCTTGAGGCCGAGAACCGGGAACTTCGCATGAAAGCCGAGTTTCTGGGAAAAGCGGCGGCCTTCTTCGCTCGGGAATGGCAGTGAGCTCGAAATACGAGTTCATCGAGGGCGAGAAGGCCAACTACCCGGTCGTGTCGATGTGCCGTTGGGCTGGTGTGTCACGTTCGGGGTTCTACGAGTGGCGTACCCGACCCGACTTGGCGACGACCCAACGTCGCCAGGCGCTCGGTGATCGGATCGTGGAGATCTTCAACGAAGCCGACGGTGCCGCCGGCTATCGCAAGGTCCACCATCAACTCAGTGTGAACGAGGGTGTTGGGGCGGGACTCGAGCTGGTACGCAAGATCATGCGCGAACGGGACCTGGTGGCCTGTCAGCCCCGCCCGTACAAGGTCACCACAATCAACGAAGGTGATGAAGGGCCTGGCGATCTGGTCGGCAGGGACTTCACCGCTGATGAGCCTGGCACCAAACTGGTATCGGACATCACCTACATTCGTACCTGGGCCGGTTGGGTGTATCTGGCCACGGTGATCGACTGCTACAGCCGCATGGTGGTCGGGTTCGCGATGGCAGACCACATGCGCGCCAGTCTTGTGACCGCCGCGTTGGATATGGCGCGAACCGGAACCGATCTGGCTGACGGTTGTGTCTTCCATTCGGATCGTGGTAGCCAGTACACGTCGGCCGAGTTGGCCGGCTATCTCGACAAGCATGGGATGCGTGGGTCGATGGGTCGTACCGGTATTTGTTGGGATAACGCGATGGCCGAGTCGTTCTTTGCGACTTTGAAGAACGAGTTTGTGTATCGGACTGTGTTCCCAACACGCGGCAAGGCTATCGATACTATTACCAATTGGATCGTGATCCGATACAATCGGAAAAGGCTCCATGCAGGGATCGGCTACCGTATCCCGGCTGAAGTCCACAACGCCTACCAACCGCAACATCAGGCAGCATAAACACCGCACAGATCACTGTCCGGAAACAGCAGGCTTGCCAATGGTGGCGCTACTGACTTGCCGCGCTGTACTCGCCTCCAAAGGCGTTCAGCGAGCCGCTGCGTTCCACGACGGGAGCCTGGAGGACGTCGACGACGGCAGATTGGGCGAATCCGACTTCGTCGGTCAGGTTCACGACGCTGGGGTTTCGAAGTTCGATCAACACGCTGCCGTCGTCGGCCGAATACAGGATGTTCGCGGGCTGCGAGGTTCCGATCTGAGCAATGGTGCAATCGCCGAGCGCGTCGACGTCGTTGCCGCCGTAGCTGATCAAGAGACAGCCTTCCTGGCGAGCCGGCGAACGGAGCACGTACGTAACCGTGCCATCAGGATCCTCAAGTCCCCAGACCGCGTACTGCGATTCGTCACTCAGGACTATGAACAGAGGCGCTGGGAGTTCCACGACCGCGTTGGCAGGTGGGTCCGTGGCCTCCACCGTGAGGGGAGGAGTCGCTGAGCCGGTGGATTGCACCACCGTTGGTGCTGAGTCGGCAACGACCTCGTCGGTCGCTTGCGGAACCGTCACCTCGGCCGCAGGTACCTCGTCGGCAGTGGTTGAAGCTGATGGATCCGCGTCGCCGCCACGAGTGAGCAAGAAGCCGATGCCGATCATGGCAACGATGACAACACCCACGATCGGGCCAACCATTCCGCCCCTTTTCTTGCTGTCCAACATGGCGCTGGGCTCGTCGAGGACGTTCTGCGGCGTATCCATCCGTGCGTGGGCCATGCCGACGCGTTGCCGGTGATCAGGAGTGCTCTGCCGCGACTCCAGATCGAACTGCCTAGGCGACGCTCCACGGTGGGCCTGCATCCGCTGAACAGCATCAAAGAGGGACTCGGGAAAATCATGATGAGCATAGAAGTGATCGAGGCCCTTCTCGAACTCCGTCTCATCCACCACCGTCACATAGGCCCGCAAATCCTGCAACGCTTCATCACTCCCAGCACTGCCAATATCCATATCAACAGCC
>JAAETI010000213.1 GCA_024228555.1 bacterium
ATCACACTCCACGTGTTCCGGTGGGGACTCGACCTGTTCCGGGTGACCCAAGATGCTGACCTAGGCGTCCGGCCAGCGGTGGTGCAGACGCCCGATCTCACAGAGCGCCTGGTCGACCTCGGGTATCAGAGGACTGCCGGGAACCGATTCGAGAAGCCGGTCGATGGCTTGCCGGCCTTTGGGCCAGCCGAGTCACATTGGTCAGCGATCGACATTCTGATTCCGGCGTACACCAGTCGGCTTCGAGAGAACAGAAGCTTCGGTCGGCGCCTTGGTCTTGAAGGTGATGGCCCGAACCGTCCGTGACGAGGATCGTGATGCTGTCGATGTGTGGCGAGCGCTGGAGGTTTGTGCCGTCGCTGGTGTGCGAGACGCCTATTTCGGTCCGGATAGCGAGACGGTACGACACGTGCTGGCTGACCAGTTTGGACGAGGGGCAAAGGAATCAAGGATGTGGCGCGCGCTCAGAACCTCTCGCACGAAGCAGTGGTTGCACTGGAAACGCGCATTCAGGCGCTCATATCGCGCGTCGCTGGGAACTGACCGGTAGTAGGGCTCTCTATCCCGGGTGTGTCGCCTGTTGTCACCTTGTCATCAGAATCCTCGGGAGCGGTCTGGAATCGCGTCGAAACATTGGATTGGGCTCACCCCGAGGTCCTTGCTTGACCAGGGAGAA
>JAAETI010000214.1 GCA_024228555.1 bacterium
AGCAACATGCGAATGGATCATGTCGCTCTCGCCAGCCGCCAAGCCTGGGACAACATGACCCGCTACTGCTACCAGCTCGGAGGTGAGTGGTTGGGTGGACCAGACCCTGACGAAGTCGACGGAAAGAACAACGGCTTCTACTTCAGCCAGGTGGGGTTCGAAGGTGGAGCCAAGCTGGAGCTCCTGGAGCCGATCGATGGCGACGGCAGCGAGTTCATCCGCCGCTTCCTCGACCGCAATGGACCCGGCCCTCACCACATCACGTTCAAAGTCTCTGACTTCGACCATGCTCTCGATGCTGTCGGGGCTGCTGGCTATGACGTCGTCTCTGTCAATCGCTCCAATCCTGACTGGCATGAAGCCTTCCTCCATCCCAAGCAGAGCCATGGCATCGTCATCCAGCTCGCCTACCACCGAACCCACGACGACGACGGTGCCGAGGAGACCAACTGGGTCAACGAAACCCAGCTCCCAGCAAGCCTGCGCTCGTGTCTACCGGTTCTGGCCGAAGTGGAACATCTGGTGGCCGATCTCGAATCGGCTACGAAGCTCTTTGCCGGACCTTTGGAGATGGAAGAACACGAGCAAGGCTCCGACTCCGACGGCGAGTACGTGGTGCTGACCGACGGGC
>JAAETI010000215.1 GCA_024228555.1 bacterium
AACAACAGTGTGCGGACCTGCGAGAGGCCCCCATCACGATTGCCGATGCCGAGGAGGCGGTCGCTACCGGTGCCGCCCTCCAAGCTGCAGCCCTCTGCTCGGATTCGGAAGCGGCCGAACTAGCCGCCGCCTGGAGCCTGGGCGCTGGCAGCATCGTCGAGCCGGCACCCGACTCCAACGGGGCCGAGATCCGAGCCGCATACGCCGCCGTGGCTGACCTGAGCACCTAGAACCACCTCACTGATGTATCCGATCAGCAAGAGACGGTTCGATGGGACAGCGCAACATCAGGGTTCGACCAACATTCACCGCGATCTGATCTCAGTGTTGGATGACACCAACGTGCATTGGTGACTGGCGGAGGCCGCTGATTCCGTAGAGCGGAAAAGTGGCCCTCTTTCCGATTCATGCCCTAGGATTCGCCGGGTGCGCAGCAGTCTCACGTTGGTCGGCGCTTGGTTGTGGTGGTTGCGGTGTCGGTGACCTCGGTCGAACGTGCCTTCCAATTGCTGAGGGCGGTCCCCACCAGCGACGGCACTCTCAGTGGGTTATCGCGTGAGACGGGGCTCCCGGTGGCCACGGTCTCGCGGCTCATGAGTGCGCTCGAGAAGGCCGGTGCTGTCCTTCGCAACGACGAGAAGGTCTACCGGATCGGTCCAGCCCTGGTCGAGCTGGTGAGCAGCGAGCCAGGACCCTATGACCTGCTGGCATTGGCCACGGCCCATCTGAGTGAGCTGGCGGCCCAGACGAACGAGACGGCCGGCGTCGTCGAGGC
>JAAETI010000216.1 GCA_024228555.1 bacterium
ACCGACGCGTGTGCATTGTTCAGCGTGAAGGTCCAGGTGTTGCCGGTGATCTCGAAATTGCCGTAACCGTTGTCACCGAGGGTCGCCGCGACATCGTTGAAGCTGACCGGGTTGTCGCTCGCATCGGTGTCGGTGATGGTCAAGGTATTGCTGGCGGTCAACGCGCCGTCCTCGGTCACCGCCCCGGTCGCCACACCGCCAATCACGGCGGCGTCTTCGCTACCGTTGATGGTGATCGTGACGGTTTGCAGGCTGCCGTCGCTGGCGGTGAAGGTATAAGTGTCGTTCAGCATCTCACCGACATCGAGCGCCTGCACCGACGCGTGTGCATTGTTCAGCGTGAAGGTCCAGGTGTTGCCGGTGATCTCGAAATTGCCGTAACCGTTGTCACCGAGGGTCGCCGCGACATCGTTGAAGCTGACCGGGTTGTCGCTGCTGTCGACATCGGTGATCGACAGCGTATTGCTGGCGGTCAACGCGCCGTCCTCGGCAACGGCTCCGGTCGCCACACCGCCAATCACGGCGGCATCCTCGGCACCGCCAATCGTTATGACGATATCGTGGGTAGTGCCGTCGAAGCTGGATATGGTTATGGTATCGGTCAGGGATTCGCCAACATCGAGTGACTGAACAGCGGACTGACCATTGTCAGCGGTATATATCCAGTTACCCGCGGTATCGATACTCAGGTCACCGTAGCCACCGACGATGGTCGCAGCCTGAAAACTCGATTCCCCGAGATCCGGATCAGCGATCGTCAGAGCGCCGGTGGTGCTGATATTTCCACCGATCACACCGACATCCTCGGTAACGGTACCCGTGTCAATGCCCCCTATAACTGCCGGATCACTGGTGTTGTTTATCGTCAGCCTAAATGTATCGGAAATCGTGCTGCTGCCGTCGTCGGCGGAGACCTTGATATCGATCGCGCCGACATCACCATTGGCCGGTGTGCCTGAGAAGGTACGTGTCGCGCCGTCGAAACTGAGCCAGGCCGGCAACGGGCTGTCGTCGCTGAGTGTGGCTGTATAGGTGAGCGTGTCCGACGCATCGAGGTCACTGAAGGTGTTGACGGCAAAGACAAAATTGAAGGCGACATCTTCAGTCGCTGACTGATCGGCAATTACATTATCAACGGTCGGTGCGTCTTCACTGCCGTCAATGGTGACGGTGACGAGTTGGGCGCTACCATCGGTTGCGGTGAAGGTGTAGGTATCGGTGAGCGATTCACCCGCATCGAGCGCCTGTACCGCGGCATGACCGTTATTCAGGGTGTAGGTCCATGTACCACCGGTCATCTGGAAGCTGCCGTAACCGTTGCCGCCCGGCGTCGGCGCTACATCGTTAAAGCTGATCGGATTATCGCTGCTGTCGATATCGCTAATCGTCAGTGTATCGCTGGCAGTCAGTGTTCCGTCCTCGGCCACACTGCCGACCGCGGTGCCGCCGATGACAGCGGCATCCTCGGCACCATTGATCGTAATCACGATATCGTGGGTAGTGCCGTCTGCGGATGTTACCGTCAGAGTATCGAGCAGGGATTCGCCAACGTCGAGCGACTGGATTGCGACCTGGCTGTTGTCTGCCACGTAGCTCCAGATTCCGTTGGCGGCAATCGTCAAATCACCATAGGCTCCATTGACCGTTTCCACCTGAAATACGGATTCACCCGTGTCGGCATCTGAAATGGTCAATGCACCGTTGGCGGATATATCGCCTGCGACGACGCCGGTATCCTCGACTACCACGCCGATATCGGTACCACCGATCACCGGTGTATCTTCGGCGCCATCGATCGTGATCACGACCGTACGGGTGCTGCCGTCACTGGCGATAAAGGTATAGCTATCGGTCAGGGTTTGACCGACATCGAGCGCCTGCACCGATGGATGGCCATTGTTGAGGGTATAGGTCCAGGTGTTTGCGGTAATTTCGAAATTGCCGTAGCCATTGACACCCGGGGTCGGCGCCAGGTCATTGTAGCCAATCGGATTGTCCGAGGTGTCGGTATCGGTAATCGTCAACGTACTGGAGACAATCAGGGTTCCGTCCTCGGCCACCGTGCCGTTGACCGTGCCACCGACCACCGCGGCATCCTCCGCGCCATTAATGGTAATCACCACATCGTGCGTGCTGCCGTCAAAGGTGGTCACGGTCAGCGTGTCGGTCAGGCTTTCTCCCGTGTCCAGTGCCTGAATCGAGATCTGGCTGTTACTGGCACTGTAACTCCAGTTACCGGCCCCATCGATGACCAGATCGCCATAGGCACCGTTGATCGTCGTGGCAATAAAACTCGATTCACCAACGTCCGGATCGGCAATCGTCATGCTACCGCTGGTGCTGATATTACCAACAACCACGGCGACATCCTCCTGTATCGCTGCGCTATCGACGCCGCCAATGACAGGTGCATCGTTGACCGGGGTGACGGTAAAATTGAAGGTGCTGTTGGCCGGTGTGCTGACATCTTCATTACCATCATCCACGTTGACATCGAACGAGGCGGCCACCGTCTCGCTGCCATCATGGATGAACGTCACCTGCCCTGCGGTGAGCTGGGTGCCGGTGAAGCTGCTGGCATCCGAACCGTTGACCTGGATCTTGCCGTTACTCGCCGCACTGGTG
>JAAETI010000217.1 GCA_024228555.1 bacterium
AGCTCGCACCACCGCCAAATAAACTCGCGCTGATCGTCACGCAACACCGGACGCTCACCCCACTCGTCACCCTCGCCGTGGACAAGGTTCCCCTCGATAAGAGCAACAAACATGGCGCCGTGCGACGGCCGCAACCCGTCACCCATCGACAGACTCAACATCAACAACCGACAGTCGCGGGTCGGCCGGCCCATCGGCCTCAGCCGCGGCGACCTGCTTGAATAGATCCATCACCGACCCCATGCCCTTCGCCGCGGCGCCAACCTCGACACCCAGCCGGGCACGCGACATCAACGAGAAACCGAACCGGTCCTCAATCCCGCGCTTCTGCTTGATCGCGTCCTGATACACCCGCCACGCAGGGTTCACAACCTCGCGGGTCGTACCATCCACAATCGGGGCCGTACGAAACACACGCAACGCCCGCTCGGCCACATCCACAATCTGGATGTACTCGTGCAACACGTCAAGGTCGGCGGTCGTCTGAATCATCGCCGCCAAATGCGGTGCCTGCGTCACCCGATCCCACGTCGCCACCGTCGACTCCAACGGGCCATCCTCACCAAACACATCAGGGCACGGACCGAACTCGACCTGATCGCCGTGGATCAAAGCGAACCCCGGACCGCGCTGATGCTTCGCCATTCGCGACACACCCGTCGGCGGGTGCCCTCTCAGAATACTCACGGCGCCTACCATACCCCAGATAGTTCGATCCCCTAATAGTTCGATCCCCTAATAGTTCGAACTCCTAATAGTTAGCTTGCCTAACAAACTCTCGAAAATGGGAGACGCTGTGGGCCTCGTTCTGAGCCCGTGGTTGAGGTGCCCCCCATCCCCCCTACCTTGAGAGCGGAGTGTGCTTTCTGCGGGC
>JAAETI010000218.1 GCA_024228555.1 bacterium
GCCTTGAGGGTGTGGAAGCTCCGCAGGACACCAATCGTGATGGGATGCCGTTGTGGCTGATCCATTGCATGTGGGTTGATGACGAAGCGGCGTTTGTGAACCCTGAGGTGATGAAGGTGAAAGTCGCCTCGATGACTCGCCCGGAGATCCCGGGTGGTGCTTCGGTGGTGTTCTTCGCCGGGCTGTTCATGAACGTCAATGTCCGCCGTCAGGGCGGCTACTCGGCGTCGTTCTCAGCTGAGTCGTTCACCTTCGACCCCGCCCCATCAACCAAACGAGCATCGAAACCAACAGCTGCTGCTCCTCCCCCACCGGCTGAGCCAGTCAGGACCAAATAGCACACCAGGAGCGCTCTGAAGCTCCCCCAAGGGTATGGGGGGTTTGGTCGGCTTCTACCGCTGACGCCACTGGCAGTCCTCGGTACCTAGCTGACCACCCCCGAACCCAGGGGCCTCGGATCTTTCCTCCGGGGTCTCTCCCAGACGGTGGGCATCGCAACGGGTGGTTGCTGCAGCGGGCAACCGGGTGGCGGTGGGATCGGTTCGAGCCCGGTCAGAGACACGACGACCGCAAACAGCGGACGCAAACAAGGTTGAACCAATAGGGGGCTATGTGATGTTGGCGAATGAGCCAGTCCAGTTAGACATAGGCGAAGCAGTAGAAGGCTGGTCGAAGGATCGGTTGCTGGTGGCAGGGGGTGTGCGATGAGTCGCCGTCGCCGTGGATACCGCATGAACGGCTGGACTATGGACGACCTCGCCCGTGGCGACCTGGTTGGTGACCGTGCTGATGAACCCAGAATCGATCTCGACCAAGCCATTGAGATGTTGGTCGGGTCGAAGTCGTTGACTCAGTCCCAGTCGGTGTTGGCCTTGGTGCGGGGCCGTGAC
>JAAETI010000219.1 GCA_024228555.1 bacterium
ACCAGATGGGAACGAGCGACGCCCCCGTGTAGGACGAGGTCGGCTCGCCCTTGTGAGCAGCACCGACCGACTATCGCGATGTGACGTTCACCCGGGTGATCCACCCCCGAGCCGTTCCCAACTCTGGCCTCCTCGTAGAGGGGGTCACCGGGTTTTTTGGACAAAATGTCGCGTTCGCCAGCACAGAGAGTGTCGACCGCCACGCAGCGTCGATCCAATCAGCGGGCCATCGAGAAGAATGTTCAGTCGCTGTCTGCGTTCGGGGCACGAACCTGGGAGAAGTGGGTTGCTCAGACTATGTTCGGGCCTACAAGGTCGCCCAGGAAACCACTGAATCAGCAGTTTCGGTCGCTGAGCATGGCCGTGGGGACAGATCCAGCCACGTTGACCGATACCAAACGCGACAAAATGTCCAAAAAGCCCGGTGACCCCTAGAGGATGCTGAAGCACTGTCCGCGCTAGAGGGCGTCGGTAGCTTATGATGCTGACCGGTGGAGGAGGGGTCGAATGACTGGATTGCTGCCATCGTGGCGT
>JAAETI010000220.1 GCA_024228555.1 bacterium
GTAACCGGGGCAAAACCTGTGGCGAGCGAAATGTAGCGCTTGACTCCTTTGGGGTTGAATCTGGCGGTGAGATGCGATTCGCTTCGGGTTATGCCCGAGTCGTCCCTCGATCTTGACCGTCTGCCGCCTGAAGATCTGAAGAAGCTGTTGGTGCAGGCTTTGGAGGAGAACGCGCGACTGGGTGGCGAGGTGGCAGTGTTGCGTGAGGAGATCGCGCGCCTGAAAGGGCTGCCGGGCAAGCCTCGGTTGAAGCCGAGCGGCATGGAGAAGAAGACTGATCGCGCTGAGGTCAAGCGGCGCCGGCGTCAGAAGCGTCGGGGCGCCAAGGGACTGGGCGAGAAGGTTACCGAGCGGCGGGTGATCACGGTGGTGGTGCCCGAGGAGGCGCGGTTCAAGGGCTATCAGGACTTTGTGGTGCAGGAGTTGAGCATCAGCCGGCAGGTGATCCTGTTTCGCCGGCAGCGCTGGCAGCTGCCCGACGGCAGTCTGGTGGTGGCGCCGATGCCGGCGGGGATCGAGGGTCATTTCGGCCCGGAGCTGAAGCGCTTCGTGCTGGCACAGTATCATCGGGGGCAGACCACGGTAGAGCGGCTGCTCGCGCTGTTGCAGGATCTGGGGATCGAGATCTCCAAGCGCCAAGTGGTCCGCCTGTTGATCGATGGCAAGCAGCACTTCGTGGCGGAGGCCGATGCGGTGCTACAGAGCGGTCTGGAGACCGCTTCCTGGGTCTCGGCGGATGACACCGGCGCCCGCCATGCGGCCAGAAATCAGTTCTGCACCCAGATCGGCGATGATCGCTTTGCCTGGTTCGCCACCCGGCCGTCGAAGAGCCGGCTCAATTTCCTCAAGCTGTTGCAGGCCGGCAGGTGCGCCTACAAGGTCAATGCCGCGGCCCTCGACTACATGCGCGAACGGGGCCTCAGCCTGACCCAGGTGGCGGCGCTACGCCGGGCCGGCGAGCCAGGCTTCCGCGAGGAGGCCGCATGGCAGGGCTTCGCCGCCGATTGCGGTATCCTCGCGACCAACGGCAGCGCCGTGGATCCGCTACGCATCGCCACCGAAGGCGCGCTGTGGGGCGTTCTGAGCGAGCGAGGCCTAGCCCAAGACACCGTCTTCGTCAGCGACGGCGCCGGTCAGTTCGCCATCGGCAGTCATGCCCGATGTTGGGTCCACATGGAACGCCAGATCCACGCCCTCGACACCTTCACCAAGCACCAACGGCTTGCCAAGGAAGCCATTCGCGAGCGCATCTGGAAGCTCTACGCCGACCTCAAGGCTTGGCGTGGCAAGCCGAGCGCGAGGCGGCGGTGCGAACTGGCCGCCTGCTTCGATGCCATCTTCACCAGCCGCACTGGCTTCGTCACCCTCGACCGCATGCTGACCCGCTTCCACGCCAAGCGGGCCAGCTTCCTGCGCGTGCTCGACCACCCAGAGATCCCACTTCACACCAACGGCTCGGAAAACGACATCCGATGCCAGGTCACCCGGCGAAAGCTCAGCGGCGGCACCCAAAGCGACGCCGGACGAGACGTCCGCGACGCCATGCTTAGCCTCATGAAGACCTGCCGCAAGCTCAAGCTGTCATTCTGGGACTATCTCGGCAACCGCCTGGGCGTCCCTGGCGCGCCGAGCGTCGCAAACCTCCCCGACCTACTGCGGCAGCCCGTCCCACCCTAACCAAGCCCGCCACAGGTTTTGCCCCGGTTAC
>JAAETI010000221.1 GCA_024228555.1 bacterium
ACCGGGGACGCTGTTGATCAGCCCCTGTGTCCGCAAGACCCGCAAAGCGCTCTGGACGGTCTGATTGGCCACGTCGTAACGCTGCATCAGATCTCGGGCCGAGGGCAGCTTCCCCCCGGGGGCCACCTCACCGTTGGCGATCTGGGCGATGAGCTCATCCGCGATCTGTCGGTACGGGGGCCGGGGGTCGTTGGCGCTGAGAGCCATCAACTCATCGTACCGGTGTGGCAGTACGTACTGCAGATTTCTGCTCCCCTGACTTGACCGTAGCAGATGTAGCAGATAGGTTGCTACGTATTGCTACTTACCTAGGAGATACGAATGTTCATCCCAGTTGATGAAGTGAAGTTCAATGCCAACGTCGAGGGCGGGATCAAGTCTGAGCCCGTGATGGATTTCGATCCGAAGGATCCGTCGGCGTCGGATCGTCAGAAGATGGTGGGTCCGAAGGAGGCGAGGGTGCCGGCGTGGGTGATTCATGTTGCTTACACCGATTCGCTTGATCCGTTCGGGGCTCCGACGGAGACGTTGAAGGTTCGGATCAATTCCCATGAGGACCCGGGGGTTTCGTTCGGGCCGATTGTGTTGGGCGGCCTCCGCTGTCAGACGTGGGAGATGAACGGCAAGAACGGGATCGCCTGGTCCTGTGACACGTTCACCCAGGAACCAAAACCGTCAACCCAACGGGC
>JAAETI010000222.1 GCA_024228555.1 bacterium
GGTCTCGTTGGAGAGTCGTCGCACCGTCGCGGTGGAGGTAGTTGCGGCACTGCTGACCACGTCGTTCTTCTCCAGGTGGTCAACACCGTCGAGAAAGAGCAGCCGGATTGCCTCATCGAGATCACCGTGGGCTTCCGCCTGGCTGGCGGCCTCTGCAAAGTTGGGCGGCGATGGAGTGGCCATGGCAATGTCGGGAGCCGAACCTACCTGCCTCCTGGTGCGGGCCAAGCGAAGCAGAATCGGCGTTGCGATGCCGACAGCGATCGCAGCGACGACGATGAGGGCGAGCCCCGTCATACCTTCACCGCTGAGGATCCTGGCGAGGAAGTTGAGGACCTGGTCAAGCCATCCGGCGCCGACTGCTTGCTCCACGGTGAAAGGTGGCTCAGAAGTGATCTCGTGCGCCTCGGATCGCAGTTCTTCGGCGGATTGGGTCCTATAGGCGGTGTCCGCAACAAGCCGGGCGAGACTGGAGACCTGATGCTGCTGATCGGATGCGGAGCCATCGATGAGCCGGCCCATGTCGGTCTCGATCCCATCGATGGACCGAATTTCACGTAACTGCGATCTTGCTTCAGGGTCCTGCTGGGCATCGTCGACGAGGGTGGAGAACTCGGGAGTACCAATTTCCTGGGCACCGGCTGTCACCAGCGAAATTGAGAGGAGCAGTGCCACAAAAAGCGACGTGACAACTGCACGGCGGGGCCGGATTACCAAGGAAGAGACTGCGGCGGTGTGGGATCGATCTCTGGCGAATCGTCAAGCTTGATCTGGAGATCAAAGCCCTCGTTGCGCACTCGCCCGTCGAAGTAGGTGACGGTGACGATGGGTGCCAGCACCACGACACCGATGATGGTGCCGAAGTACTCGGAGCCGATGGTCAGGAGAACGAAGAGAAGAGGGTTCACATTCTGGGTAAAGGCGGCAACCAGCAAAGCTCCGAAACCGACTGAGAACACCAGGATGATCACGAATGCGATTCCGATGGATCCCAGTACCGGCCAGAAGCGACCCTTGACCAGATCGAAGGAGCGGCCGATGGCTCGTCTGGCTCCGACTTCCTCGTACCAAAATGAGGGCGCCGAGAGACCGTAGAAAGTGGCCCAGGTGATCATACCGGCACCCATGATGAACGCGCCAAAGAACCCAAACGGCGAAGCGGTGAGGGTTAGGCCGACAAGGACTGAAAAAGCGTAGAGACCAAGAAGCAGCGCCAAGCCGATAAAAGGCAGCAGGCGTTTGGAGCTCAATCTGACGATGCTGGCTGCGGTGTGTGGCGTGTTCATGTAGAGGCGGGTCGCGAGGTGCACCAACACGCCAAATGCCAGAAGCTGGAGCAGCCGTGCTGCCAGACCGAGAAGCAAGATGGTGGGTTGATACTCCGAGGGGTTCTTCACATACAGCAGACCGTTGTCCCCGATGTACTGGATTTGCGAGTTCATGTAGATAATCAACGCGATCGCCAGCGGGGTCATGAAGGCCACCGAGATCTTGACGAACGAGCCGAAGTTCTGGCGAAGGATTCGAAACGCGGCGTCGAGTGTCTCGCCCACGCCGAGAGGTCGAAGATCCGGTGCTGTGGGGGTGTCGTTCATAACCCGAGAAACTCTAGTCCGAGCCCGGTTCCACAGAGCATTCACCAGCTAGTTTGCGCTGACCGAATCAGGGATGGTTGGGAACATCACCGCCGGCAAGATGCCCATTAGCGGACCGGAGGCCCGGCAAGCACATCCGCCATCCAAGCCTCGGGCTCGACACCCGAATCCGGAATCCAGCCGTCCCGCCACCAGGTGACGCCGGCCGCGCTCAGTTCGCTGTGCCAATCGGTGAGGTCTGCGCCTGGCTCATGGGTTCCGGCAACTGCAAAGTCGTAAGGGTCGTCGGTGGTGCGATGCTGCATCACATAAGTGGCAATCTCTGTGACCACTTCGGTAGTGGGTGGCTGGAACTCGTTGGTTTGCATGTCAAACACGATGGGGGCAATCCCGTCCCAGCGGGCGGCACGGCGCACCGGCCGACGTTGCGGCCACATTGCAGCAACCCATATCGGAATGCGTGGCTCCTGCACGGGTCGGGGCAGGAAGGTGACCTGCTCGAGGTCGTAGTGGTCGCCGTGGAACTCATACGGTTCTCCCGTCCACAGCCCGGTCAAGATCTCTAGACCCTCATCGAGCATGTCGGCCCTGGGACGCAGTTCGGTCTCGCCGTGAAACCGGGTGAATTCAGGATCGGTCGGCCACCCGATCCCTACCCCCAAGGTGAGGCGGCCACTGCTGAGCATGTCAACGCTGACGCACTCCCGCGAGAGCTTCCAAGGATGACGGCGCGGGATGGGGGTGACCATTGACATCAGCCTGATCCGCTCAGTGGTCATGGCAGCGGCCGCCAGAAGTACCCACGGGTCGGCAACCTCGGCTCCGTCCCACACCAGGATGTGATCCCACACTGAGATGCCATCCCAACCGGCTTGCTCGACTTGCTGGGCGAACTCAGCGAACCGCCGAGGGTCAGACCACTCCCCGAAGTTGGGAACGTCAATGCAGTACTTCATAGGGTCCTCCCTCCTCTGGAGCCTAGACGTGAGGTTGGACACAATTGCACCCAAGATTCCGTCCCCGAGCCGACCCCTAGGGGGATCAGGGTTCAACCAGGGGTATGCCCGATATCGGTCGGCGGCGTCTTCACGCACAATCTCGTTATGGAGTTTCTTGTTCAGCAGATCGAGTGGGCCGCAGGCACCTCGCTGGTTTCAACACCAGCGCTGGTCGCTTTCCTGGCAACCACCGTCATCTTGGCATCCGGTTTGGGTGGGGAGATGGTTTCGTGGGGCGAGCAACTCTGCTGGCGTTTCCGGCCCGCACCCAAGAAAGCGAGCCCGCTGGACGAGGCGAAGACCTCAGAACCGTGGAGGGTTTCCGATGTTGCTGTTCCTGTTGTGGCTACTACTGGCTGTGATCGCATGGCCGCTGGCCTTGCTGGCCCTGGTCCTCTACCCGCTTCTCTGGCTAGTGAGCGTCCCGTTCCGGCTTATCGGAATATCCGTGCGAGGAGCGTTCGACCTACTCGAAGCCATCGTCCGGCTACCCATCCGGTTGCTGAGCGGCCCGCAATCCGCCTGAATCGAACCCGTCATCACCAAGACGATCCCAATGTAGGCTGCCGCTATGCGCCTCTATCTGATTCGCCACGCAGTCACGCCCGAGACCGGGAAGCGGCTCTCCAGCGTCGATCCGAGCATCTCGCTGTCCGCGGCCGGTCAATCCATGGCGAGGGAACTCGGCGAGCATCTGTCACCGATCAAGCTCGAAGCGATCTACAGCAGTCCCATGCAGAGGTGTCGCGAAACCGCATCCGCGGTAGCGAAAGGACGCGGCCTGCGGGTCCGTGTCGACAAGGCATTCACGGAAGCCGACTTCGGAACCTGGCTCGGGCGCCCGCTGCGATCGCTCTACAAACTCAAGGCCTGGCAGGAGCTAATGATCTCCGCCTCGCGGTTTCGCTTTCCTGAAGGGGAGACTCTCGAGGAGGTCCAGCGCCGCTCCGTCGCCGGTGTCGAGCATCTAGCCGACCAGCACAAGGGTGCGACAATCGCCGTCGCAACGCATGCCGACATTATCCGTGTTGTGCTCGCTCACTATCTCGGCATGCCGTTGGACCTCGTTCATCGGCTCGATGCGGGACCGGCATCGGTGTCCGTTGTTGACCTACACCCGTCAGGACATGTCCAGGTGCCGATCATGAACCATGTCGGAGACCCGGGGAGATGGCGATGAGTGTCGAACGTCTTGCGGGTGGAGCAGTCGGCGAGGCGGGTCACCGAGTATTCCTGCTGGAGCTTGTTGTCGACGGCGAGGCAATCGCCTATTTGATCGAGAAACTGCAGGTAGCCGCCCTCGCTGAGGAGGCCCAGAATCTATTGCAGGAGCGCAACATGATTGGTGCCGGGCTCTCCCTTGATCCGGGTGGTGTCCACGCCGAGACTCCGGTTGCGTTCCGTGTCGGCGGCCTCGAATTGTCAGTGGATGAAGGCACCGACGTTGCTGAGCTCGTTATTCACTCGACGGAGCCTGCCGATCCATCTGCTGAGTACCAGGTCTCCCTGGCCCAACTCGATGGCTTTGCCAGAGGGGCGCTTGTAGTCGTGGCCGGGGGCCGCCCGCAGTGTCCCCGCTGCAATCTGGCGATGGACCCCGAAGGGCACAACTGCCCACGAACGAACGGTGATCTTCGTTCCCACCGTCCGTGACCCCATGACCGTTCCCTGGCAGCCGGTTGTCGCCGACGTGGTTGGACGGTTTGTCGATGCATCAAACGCAACGCTGTTGGCGACCACCACCGAAGGCGTGAAGGTTGTCTACAAACCAACCGCAGGCGAACGCCCGCTCTGGGACTTCACCGTCGAGTCTCTGGCCGCTCGTGAAGCGCTCACCTACGAGGTCGCAGTAGCTCTCGGGTACGACATCGTTCCTGAAACCGTGTTGGGTGATGGACCCTATGGGCCGGGTGCAATTCAAAGGTTCGTTGACATCGCTCCGGACTTCGATCCGATTGCGGTTGTGGAGTCGGGTTCGGCGGATCTATGGCCGATTGCGATCCTCGACATCGTCACCAACAATGCCGACAGAAAGCTCGGCCACCTGATTTCCGATGGAGACCGGCTCCTTGGCATCGATCATGGTTTGACCTTTCATCCTGAAGAGAAGCTGCGGACGGTGTTGTGGCAGTTCAGCGGAGTTCCGCTGCCCGCCGCTGAGTTGGCCGCCCTCGAGCGGTTGGAGACTGCGGTGACCGGTTCACTGGGGACCAGGGTCGAAGAGATGCTTGGAGTCGAGGAACTGAGGTCGCTGTGCGTTCGTATCGAGAGCTTGATTGATGACCGCGTCCATCCCGACCCGCCCGACGATCGGCCACCGTTGCCCTGGCCTCCCTACTAGGTGGCGGTCGGAAGTTCGATCTCAGCCAGAGCAATCACGGTATCGCCGGGGTCGACATCACGCAGTGGCTCAGTGTTCGAGTCGACGATGACCTGGACCCGACCTGTGCTCTTCACCACGAATAGCACTGCCATGATGGATGGCGAGGACAGCTGGGAGTCGGCAATCGTCGAGTCGGCCCCGACCCTGATCCGACGTACCTCACCACCGCGGTCGAGGAATTCCTCGATTGACTGGTAGTTCCATTCCGGGCTGAAGAGTTGGCGGCCCCCGAACTCGGTTGCCGGGTCGGAGTCGATTCCCGAGTACTTGCGACGCGGTGCCAGTTGGAAGGTCTCGGCACCACCAAATGTGGGTGCAAAGCGGGTGCTGGCGAGGGTGTTGACGTCGTCGTTCGGGGTTAGCGCCAAGAGTCGTCCGATACCGGCAAGATCGAGATCGAGGTCGACGTCGCGGGCGAGCACATTGCCGTAGAAAGCTCGTCGGCCGGCCATCCGGGCCTCGTAGTGATCCTGGCGGTTGGTAGTGGCGAGTACGACGGCGACACCTGATTCTGCGAGTGCGTCGGCGACAGATCGTTCGACGCGACCGGCACCGAGGATGAGCACCCCCTCCTGGTGCTTCTCGGCAAGGCCGAGCGCACGGGCCAGCGGTCCCATGCCGACGCCATAGATCGCCACCGTTCCCACGATGACCGCAAAGACCAGAGGTGTCAGCTCCTCTGCGCCTGCGATGCCCTCATGCTGCAATTCGAGAGCGAACACCGACGCCACCGATGCGGCGACAATGCCGCGCGGGGCTACACCGCCGAGCAGCGTCCTTTCCTGCCAAGTGAGCTTGGATCGCCAAGTAGATGCAGCCACCGCGAGGGGTCGGGCGACAAGTACTAACGCCAGAATCAGGGCAATCGCACCGGGGAGATCTATGCGCAGCTGTTCAGTGGTGAGGCGAGCGCTGAGGATGAGGAACAGCACCCCGATCAGGAGAACCCTGACAACTTCTGAGAACTGCACGATGTGTTCGGTGCGCAGCGATCGCTGGTTGGCGAGCGTGAAGCCGAGAACGGTGGTTGCCAATAGACCCGACTCCGCAAAGAGAAGGTCAGAGATCATGAACGCCAGAAGCGCAATGCTGAGTCCGAACAAGGGTTGGAGGTGCTCGGGGACCCAGTGCCGGCGCAAGGCCGTGCTTGCTCCGTAAGCAACGGCGGCACCGACCGCGATACCAACCAAGGTGAACCTGGCCATGTCCTCGATGACTCCGCTGAGTGGTGCGTTGGGGGCGCCTCCGAGCAGAAGTACCTCGAAGGTGATGACGGCCAGCAACGCCCCGATCGGGTCGATGAAGATGCTCTCCCACTTGAGGATCGAGGCGACGGATCTACTGGGTCTGACCAATGTGAGTAAAGGCCCGATGACGGTTGGGCCGGAAACCACGAGAATTGAACCGGTGAGGACCGACATCCCTGGAGACAGATCGGTGAAGGTTCGGGCGACAATGGCTCCGATCGCCCATGTGATCAGGACCCCGACGGTGACGAGGAGCCAGAGCACTCGCTGCTGACCCTCCATCTCGCGGACACGAAGACTGAGACCACCCTCGAAGAGGATCAGACCAACCGCGATCGAGACGGCAGGCGCCAGAAGATCACCAAGCAGGTCATCAGGATTGACCAGACCAAATACCGGTCCGATGAGGAACCCGGTAACGAGCAGGGGAAGGATGACGGGAATCCGGGCGCGTTCGGCCAGCCAAGTGATGGAGAACGCAAGAACTACGACTCCTGATAGCTGAACAATTGGGTCTTCGAGCATCTGTCCCCGTTGGAAAGACCGGATTGTACGTTGCCAGAACGCGTAGGTGGGCGGTCTATTGGCGTTTTGGTTCGGACCGCAGCGATCGGGTCATCATTCGTTCGTATGCCCCTGGTGCAATAGCGTTCAAATAGCGACTGATTATGCCAACCCGGCCCAAAACTAGGGTGGAGCGGTGGCGCTCGATGGCCCATACGATTCGCTCGGCAACGTCCGCCGCAGAGGTCGCGGAACCGACCCGAGGCCGGTCGTCGCCTGCGAGGCTCCCGTCGCCGGCCAGCGTGTTGGTGCGCAGCGGTGTATCAATCGACGAGGGGGATGCGATCATGACGTCGACGCCGGTACCACGTAGCTCACTGCGCAGCGTTCCGAACAAGCCGACCATTGCATGTTTTGAGGCTGCATAGCCTGCTCTGCCGAGAAGCGGGGCGAAACCGGCGGTTGAACTGATGATTACGATGACTCCCCGTCGCTCGGTAATCGACGCCAAGGTTGCGTTGGTGCAGTGCACGGCTCCCCAGAAGTTGACGTCCATCACGCGCTGGAGGACGGCCAGGTCGGTTTCGGCGTAGAGACTGTGGTGGGCGATCCCGGCGTTGTTGATCAGAAAGTCGGTAGGGCCGAGCTTCTCTTCGGCGGTAGCGATCGCCGCTGCACAGCTCTCGGGGTCGGTGACGTCGCACTCGACGGGTATGGCCGTGGTGTTGGGAACACCATCGGCTGCGACTACGGCGTTGCCGAAGTCGATGTCGAGCAGCGCAACGTTGGCTCCGGCAAAGCCAAATTCCCGGGCGAGCGCCGAGCCGAGACCACCACCACCCCCGGTGATGACAACGTTCTTCCCTTCGATCTTTCGTTTGGCCATATTTTCAGTTCGTGCCTATCTCGAGGCCTGCCATCTCCTCGAGCGCCTTGACTAGGGCGTGGTTGCCGTCACCGCCGAGACCGCGGCGTTGCAGGGCTCGGTACATCTGAAAGACAAGGCTCGTCCCAGGGAGGGGTACGGCGAGTTCATCCGCAGATTCAAGGACGAGTCGGAGGTCCTTCTGCTGGAGGTCAATTGTAAAACCAGGGCGCCAATCGCGCTCGATGATTTGTGGCCCTCTGTTTGACAACATCCACGATCCGGCGGCACCGCCCTTGACTGCGTTGATGGTTGCGTCGAGATCCAAACCACCCGCTTCGGCCAGCAGCAGTGCCTCGGAGACTGCGAGAGCGTTGCCGACGACAAGAACCTGATTGACCAGCTTCGCCATCTGGCCGGAGCCGATTGGTCCAACATGGGTGATGCTGGCGCCGTAGGCCTCCATGAAAGGCATAGCCCGATCGAGGGCGGCCGTATCTCCACCGACCATGATGGAAAGAGTGCCGTTCTCGGCGCCCTCGCTGCCGCCACTCACCGGTGCATCGACCCACTCTGCCCCGGCAGCCTGCACCGCTTCGGCCAATCTTGTGGTGGCTGAAGCACTGATGGTGGAATGGTCGACGACCAGTTTCCCCGGACCGAGACCCCCCAGCAGCCCGTCCGGGCCGAGCGTCACCGCTTCGACGTCCGGCGTGTCGGAAACACAGATCATCGTGATGTCGCATGCTGCGGCTAGCTCTGCCGGGGAAGCGGCGACCGAGGCCCCCGATGCGGCGAGGTCGGCGGTGCGTGCGGCGGTGCGGTTCCAGACGGTTACGTCGTGGCCTGCCCGCACCAAGTTTGCGGCCATCCCTCGGCCCATTATTCCGATTCCGGCGTACCCGATCTTCACGGCATCCTCACTTCGCTGCTGATGACCACAAGGTAGCAACGGACCATCGGTGACGTATGGCCCCTGGTCATCGGATCGTCCACGGTATACGGTCAACAGTGGGTGCTCATCCGCACCTGTATTGAGTGACGTTGTGAACCGCTAACAGGGGCTGTGGAGGTAGGCATGACAACCACGATGAAGGAAGCAGCGACTGAGTTCTTGGGCAAGAAGCGGATCGCGGTAGCCGGGGTATCCCGGGAGCCGGGCGGTGCCCACGGTGGCAACCCGGTCTATCAGCGGCTTCGCAAGCGTGGCTATAACGTCTATGCCGTGAATCCACACGCGCAGGAGCTCGAGGGTGACATGGGTTACCCCAACCTGGCGACGATTCCCGGTGGGGTGGACGCCGTCGTAATCGCAACCAGCCCCGAGAATGCCGAGGCAGTCATGAGGGACTGCATCTCGCTCGGGATCAAGCATGTTTGGATGCATCGCGGCGTCGGTACGGGGAGCGTTTCCCATTCGGCTGCCGAATTGGGCAGGAGTGAGGGAATCCGGGTCATCGAGGGTGGCTGTCCGCTGATGCATGCCCCGACTGCGGACCCTGCGCATCAGGTGTTGCGCGGCGTGTTGTCGATGGTGGGTCGGATTCCGAGGAAGATCTAGGCTGTCGACCGATGGGCTACAAACACCGCCAGACTGGCTATTTGGGTGTGGTCGTGCTCGGCTGGATGTTGTTGATTGGTGGGCTCGTGTTCATGCTTGCTGACGATGAGGATCCGGCGGGCCTCTGGACTATGGGGGTGGTCTTCGTCGTGGTGGCGGTGACCGTCCTTTGGTTCAACTCACTGACCGTGACGGTAGATGGAGGCCAGGTCCAGGCTCGGTTCGGCCCTGGTTGGCCAAAACGAATCATCGAGACCAGGGACATCATCGGCTTCAAACAGGTGCGCAACAAGTGGTACTACGGGTTCGGGATTCGTGGTATTCCCGGAGGTTGGATGTACAACGTGTGGGGCCTTGATGCTGTAGAGCTCGACCTGGCGAGTGGGAAGAAGTTCCGCATCGGCACAGATGAACCGGAAGACCTTGTTGCTGCGCTGAGCGCCTACACCGCGTTGCGGGCCGGCTAGCGGGGCTTGCGACCCAGATCGACCGGGCGCCAGAATGGGTGGGGGTCTGGCAGCCCAGACCATCCGCCTGATTCTGATCCCCGCGGCGGTGGCGGCGATCCAAATTACCCCTTGCAATCCGCTGCCGTTCGTGTCCAATGGGAACGTGGGGACACACTAAGGAACCGCGGGCGCCGCGGGCATGGTTCTCGTGGGTGAAGTCCCCACGGAACGAGGGAGAGTTCTATGAACCGGCGCGTTCGCATTCCTGTCTTCGTCTGTGTTTCCCTATTACTAGCCGCACTGGCAGCACCGATCTCTGCATTGCCTGATGAAGTCGATGCTGAGCTTCGTCCGTATCACCCAGATCGGGTACTCGTGCGTATCGTCGATGGCACGCCCCCAGGAGTACTCGGCCCCGATGCTGAGCACATCTTTGGGAGGTGGTATGTCGTCTCAGCCTTGCCGGGTGAAGACGCCGCCGATGAAGTGCAGCGCTTGGAGAGCCTCAGACATATTGAGGTAGCCGACGTTGATCGAGTGGTTCGTCTCGATCCACAGCATGCGGTGGCTGCCGACTTCTCGGGTATCGAGTCTGTGTCTCCCAACGATCCTCTGTATTACCTGCAGTGGCATCTTCCGGTAATAGATGCCCCTGATGCCTGGGAGATGAACTCCGGCTCGGGTGTCGTTGTCGCCATCGTCGACTCGGGGATATCGTTTGGCGGGAATGATCTCGACTGTCGTCCTCTGGCGGGGGAGTTCAACGCCTTCACAAACACCGCGGCTCCAGGGGCCGGAGCCGATGACAATGGTCACGGTACCCATGTGGCAGGCACCGTCGGTCAGTGCACCAACAACAGCGTTGGTGTGGCCGGCGTCGCGGGTAGTGCGTCACTTATGGCAGTAAAGGTGTTGGATGCAACGGGTGGCGGCTACTCGTCGTACACCGCTGCTGGGATCGTCTGGGCCGCCGCCAACGGTGCCGACATAATCAATCTCTCACTGAGTGGGACGTGCCCGTCGGCGATACATTTCGACGCTGTTGACACCGCAATCGCAGCAGGTGTTGTCGTCATCGCCGCAACGGGGAACGATGCCAAAGAACCAGGGTATGCGGGAGAGATCGGATCTCCGGCGTGCCATCCGGACGTTATTGCCGTTGGGGCGACTGACTACGACGACGATAGGTCGCCATTTTCGAATTGGGGGATTGAGATCGATGTGGTTGCACCCGGCGGCGATATGGGCGCTGACAACAACGGTGACGGGCGCGGCGACGGCGTGCTCCAGGAGACATTTGATCCATCCGATCCTTCGGACTGGGGCTACTGGTGGTTCGAGGGCACTTCGATGGCGACCCCCCACGTCTCCGGGACGGCCGCACTCATGTTGTCGGCCAACCCCGCCGCAACTGCTGACCAGGTGAAGAAGGCCTTGGAGGTGACCGCCACCGATCGAGGTGCTTCGGGTTGGGACATGTATTACGGACACGGCCTAATCGACGCCGAGCAAGCGATCGATGCGGTCCTCGACACCGAAGCCCCCAGTTGGTCCAGCGGCTCGACGGTCTCGGTGAGTCCAGACGAAACGTCGGCGGATCTCTCGTGGCCGAAGGCCAGCGACAACATCGCGGTTACGGACTACGTCATCTCGCTCGATGGCTCTCCTGCCGCGGTCTCTTCTACTAATTCCTACGAACTCACCGGGCTCAGCCCGGGCACGTCCTATTCCGTGGCGGTGCAAGCCGGTGACCTCATGGAGAACTGGTCGGCGGTGGGGTCAGCGACGCCGTTCACAACTGGAGGGACGATTGACAACGTCGCCCCGACCTGGCCCGGCGGATCGAGTATCGATGCATCGATCATTGGCGACGACTGGATCTACTTCGAGTGGGACATCGCGACCGACAACGTCGATGTCACGGATTACCACCTCTATCGGAACGGAACACTCGCCCTCACGACTAGCGATACCTATGCAACCGTTGAAGGTCTCTCCGAGGGCACGACCTACGAGTTCACCGTCGAGGCCTCCGATGCAGCCGGCAACACGTCTGCAACGGGTCCGTCGCTCACCGCGACCACGGTGGACTGGACGTTCCCGGAGTGGGCAGGGGGAGGTTGGCTGACTGCCGCAGAGATTCTGGAGGATCGGGCAACCTTGAGTTGGGCCGCCGCGACCGACCCGAGCGGTATTGCTGAGTATCGAATCTGGGTCGACTCCGAATACCACACAACGACGGGTGCGACGACCCTGACCGTTACCGGCTTCGATCCGGATACGGAGTATCTCGCCTGGGTGGAAGCGGAGGACCCGTCGGGGAACTGGTCGTTTGGCCCGGAGCTTTGGTTCACCACCGCGCTTGACTTTTCCGACACCGGTGACTCCAACTTTGCGACGGATATTGCATGGCTTTCGGGGGCCGGGATCACCAAAGGATGCAATCCGCCGTTGAACACAGACTTCTGTCCGGAGTCATATGTGACTCGGGGGCAGATGGCGGCGTTCCTGGTTCGGGCTCTTGGCTACTCCGATGACGGCGGTGGTGACCTGTTCGGAGATGACGATGACTCGGTGTTCGAGGGCGACATCGATCGGCTGGGAACGGCCGGTGTCACGCTGGGGTGCAACCCGCCGTCGAACTCCAAGTTCTGTCCGGAGTCGTATGTGACTCGGGGGCAGATGGCGGCGTTCTTGGTTCGGGCTCTTGGCTACTCGGATGACGGCGGTGGTGACCTATTCGGGGATGATGACGACTCGGTCTTTGAGGATGCGATCGATCGACTGGGAACGGCTGGGATAACCAGAGGTTGCGATCCGCCGGCAAACAAGAACTTCTGCCCGGACGCTCGGGTGACCAGGGGGCAGATGGCGGCGTTCCTGCATCGTGCGTTGGGAGGTACCTAACGCTGCTCGAGGCAAAGGCCTGGCACCCAGCCGAGAGCGGGTCCGCTTCCTGAGCTACTGGTTTTCCGACTCCGAGGGCAAGGCGTTCTGTCCGGTCGAATCCCCCGACGTCGACACCTTGGTTCGTTGCCATAAGCTGGCGCACGGCTTGACTCCCCACTAAGTGATTGAGGTCGAGACCCCGGCGATGGCACAGTTCATGGGCGGGAACGAGAACGACGAGGGGATCGTGCGCTGGTTGATGGCCAACCGGACTCTGCGCTGCGGGAGACCGGTTCGCCGACATCGAGGGGTCTACCGATGTCAGCACCCGGTTTGGCGATGATCTTGCGGTTGAACTGGTGTGGCGACCCGACGACATTGTCCGTGACGCCCAGGATCGGTTCGGTGGTCGGGAGGTCAAGCACACCGGCGACGGCATCCTGACTAGCTTCGTTTCGGTCTCAACGGCAGTCGACCTCGATAGCGGTGCAGCGTGCGTGCACCGAGATGGTTGGCGACGGACCGAAGCTTGCTGTCAGGATCGGGTTCAGTGCAGGCGAGCCAGTCGAGGACAGCGATGACCTGTTCGGTGCCTCGGTGAATCTGGCGGTACGTATCTGTGCTCACGCCCAAGGTGGTCAGACGCTGGTGTCGGGAACCGTGAAGGAACTTGCGTTTGGCAAGGAGATCCGGTTTCGCAGCAGGGGAGCCGATCGGCCCTTTCTTGCGATACCTCCCCGGCTTCCGGAGCGATGGTGCATCCGGTAGAATCGAAGATATCGCAGCGGAAAGGACGCAATGCTTGCGTTGGTAGTCGGGATCGTCATCGTGGTCATTGTCGGCATCAACCTGGCAGTGCGCTGGAGCTCCCGGCACAGCCAAGACATTGCCGACTACTACGAAGATTTTGAGGACCCGACCGCCGAGACTCTTCTTCGCACCAACGAGATGAGAGGTAACCACTTCTAATCGGAGATGCCTCGGGTTGGCTTCTCATCCCGCCTCACCCTTGACACTTCGGGGTCTCTCTGCCAGAGTTCATGTTGGCCGTGGACGCAACATATCAGTGCGTGTGCGGCCGTTCGTATGTGCGACCGGACACGGTCGAAAGAAGAGAGCGCTTGATGAAACTTCTATTCCACATCAGCGCCGCGGTCAGGGTTTACCCCGCGGCATAGCGCCTTCCTGAAGGAAGGCGATTGCTGAACCAACGCCCGGCGACGCGGCTCAGAGAGCCCTTGCGCCGATCTTTCGACACGCACGCCCGAGACCCAGCCGCCAACTGTGTCTCACCACCGCAAAGGCAAGACAATGATTCCGGTCCGGTCCTACATAAACCTCCTCTACGAATATCTGCGTCGGCAGAAGGGTCGGGTAGCTCTACTCGTCATCACCATGTTCACCAGCATCGGTCTGATGCTCGTCGGGCCCCAGTTGATCCGCACCTTCCTTGACCGCGCCATCGACGGTGAGCCCACCAGCAGCCTGATTCCGATCGCTGTCTGGTTCATGGTGGTCGCGGTGCTCACCCAACTGTTCACCGTCGTCGCTACCTACCTGGCGGAGCAGGTCGGCTGGACCGCAACCAACGAGATGCGAGCCGATCTTGCCGACCACGTGCTCCATCTGGATATGAGCTTCCACAAGCAGCACACCCCCGGCGAGATGATCGAACGCATCGACGGCGATGTCACCGCCCAGGCCGACTTCTTCTCGGCCTTTGCGATCCGAGTGCTCGGCAACTCCATCCTGATGGTTGGCGTGATAGTGATGCTCTGGTTGGAGAACGTGTGGATCGGTCTCGGTATCACGCTGTTCTTCATAGTTGCGCTCGGCGTCATGCTCAGAATCCAGGCCTGGGCGGTTCCCCTGTGGAAGCAGGTCCGCGCCCGTTCGGCAGAGCTGATGGGCCTCATTGGTGAGCAGCTTGGTGGCACCGAGGACATCCGGGGCAACGGCGGTGTCGGCTACATGATGCGGCGCTTCACCCAGATCCTGCGCGCCTGGCTACCGGACCAGGTGATGGGTCGGATGGGGTTCGCATCGCTGTGGGGCACATCGATCGCTAACTACCTCGTTGGGACCGTGCTGGTGTTCTGGCTCGGCTCCGTGTTCTTCAACGATGGCACGCTCACCCTCGGCGGCGTCTACCTCATCTTTGCCTACACCGAGATGTCGCGACGCCCTATGGAGCAGATCCGCGAGCAGATGGAGAGGTTCCAGAAGGCTGCCGCCGGCATATCCAGGGTCCAGGCCCTCTTCGACGAGAGATCTGCGCTGGATACCACCGGCACCAACCCCGTCCCCGAAGGTGCGTTGAGCGTCGAGCTTGATGACGTCGTGTTCGGATACGACGAAGAGGTCGTGCTCGACCATGTTTCGCTCGATCTCGATGCCGGCAAGGTGCTCGGCGTGTTGGGGCGGTCAGGCTCCGGCAAGACGACGATGGCACGATTGCTCACCCGTCTCTATGACCCGATCGAAGGCGAAGTTCGGCTCGGTGGGGTAGGAATCAGCGGCGCTGAGATTCACAGCTTGCGCCGTCACGTCGGCATGGTCACCCAGGACGTCCAGCTGTTCCGGGCCACGATCCGGGACAACCTGACGTTCTTCGACGAGACAATCCCCGACAGCAAACTGTACGACGTGCTGGAGCAATTGGGCCTCGACGGATGGCTCGCCTCGATGCCGGATAGCCTCGATACACGTCTCGAGTCGGGCGGGGCCGGTCTGTCGGCTGGGCAGGCTCAGTTGCTGGCATTCACCCGGATCTTCTTGGAGAACCCGGGCCTGGTGATCCTGGACGAGGCCTCATCACGCCTCGACCCGGCCACAGAGAAGTTGATCGAGCGGGCGGTTGATCGCCTGCTGCGCGACCGCACAGGCATCATCATCGCCCACCGCCTGGCGACGGTTACTCGGGCCGACAACATCCTGATCCTCGAAGACGGCGAGGTCATCGAGTACGGCGAGCGCCGCACCCTCGCCGCCGACCCCAACTCCCGGTTGTCCCATCTGTTGGTGACCGGCATGGAGGAGGTGTTGGCATGACGACACGCAAATCAACCCTGCCAACACTGGCGATGATGCGCGAACTGATCAAGGCCGCACCCGGCTGGTACCTGGCAAACGTCTTCCTATGGACGTCGATCTGGGTGCTGCCGGTGATTCCGGCATTGATTACCCGGCGGTTCTTCGATGACCTGGGAACGGTCGGCTTCAACCCGGCCACCCTGATCGCGGCTCTGCTCGGGTACGGGGCGGCGCGCCTTGCCGTCATGTTCACCGCCATGTGGAACGACGTGAACTTCATGTTCCGGATCAGTTCCACGCTGCGCCGCAACATGATCCAGCGCATCTTTGCCCTGCCCGGCGCCCAGTCGGGCAAGGAGGCCTCTGGCGAGATCATCAGCCGATTCCGGGAGGATGTGGAGCACGTCGAGGAGGCAACCTCGATGAC
>JAAETI010000223.1 GCA_024228555.1 bacterium
TCATATTCGACGACTCAAACCAGCTCCGTAGTCTGAATCTCTCAAGAAAGAAAAAGTACTCTCGCATTCTCATTGCTCGATAAGGATTTTAAAAAAAAACCGCTCATCGTCAATATGCCCCTCAAGCGGCAAGCCCGTAGTCCCAAACGATAAGACGGCTGATCAATTGGAAACGGTCATTCCATGGCGCCTCGTAGAGACGTCTGAGGTGACGGCATACGGCCGCAATGCGCTGAGTCTGTCGCTCCAGGCAGGTTTTGAGCTTCTCTTCCCAAAATGAACGGGCCAAGGGCAATCCGCCGAATACCGCCAACTCGCTGAGGCGAAAGGCCAGGTCATGGTCCAGGGTGGAGGCGCCGGCGCACTCGGCCTTCAGGATCGCGTAGTCGTGCTCCAACTCCCGGAGCCAGGCGCCACGCTCGACCTCGGCAAACTCCCGTAGCCAGTGCTCCTGTGCACGTAGGTCCAGCTCCTCCTGGTTGCTTTGGATTAGCTTGACCAGGTAGCGGTGGGCGGTTTTCCCCCTCAAGCGTCCCTTGCCCCGCTCGGTGGCGAAGAGGGCCAAGCCCTGGCGGATGGCCTCAGGCGTGTAACGTGCGCTGAGCCAAGTACGAAGCTGGCCTTGTACGTCGTTTGCCTCCAGAGCGAAACGGGCAAAGCCTGCATCCAGCAGCGCACGGGCCGGCGTTTGGCTCGGCAGGGGTTGACTACGCCCTGGACGGCTATGCTCGGCGTGGAGCTGCTCGATGAACGCCCGGTCCGCTTGCGGATCGGGACAGGCTGCGCGCAGCACCTGCTGGCGGCTCTTGCCCCCCAGCTCGGCGCGCCCGGCATGGTTGATGCCGGCAGTATAGGCCCGCACTGCCTCGCTCACGGCACTGCGCTTGAGATTCTCCATACTGCTGTCGTCGAGCCGGAGCATTCCCACCGCCTGCTCGTATTTGCCGAACTCCCCCTCGATCACCGCTTTGTTCTCAGGACGCTTCGGGGTGGCCGGTATCATCCGCGTTGTCGGCTCGATGGCCGCCTTGAGTGCCGCTTCCTGGTGGATGGGCTTGTTGTCATGGATCAATGCCTCGGGGGCGCGGCCCAGAAAATCGCAGCTCTGCTCGAAGGCATCCCGGACACCCCGGGCGCATTCGCTGTCGGTGATCACGAGCGCCGTGTGACAGGCCGTGGCCTGATCGACGATGCCCTGCCAGTTGTAATGGCTGATCTCCCCGCTTGCGGTGGAGACCACCTCCACCTCCTTGCCGTCGGTCACCAGGATGGCTCCCGGCTTACACCGCTCGGTGCTGCCGCGGTAGCGCGGTGCCTTGCGGGGTTTGCTTGAGATCATCCCGGTGATCGCCAAGACCCGGCGGATCGCGTGGGGAGCGAGCCGCAGGCGTTTGGCCTCGTAGCTCAGAAACTCCCGCAGGCTCCCGTCCCATCGGGCGTAGTCCTCCACAATGGCTCGGCACTCCGCGGTGGCTGAGTCGGGCAGTTGCGCCCCGGCCCGCACCGGCTGTGGCGTATAGGGTTGGGCGCGCTCGCGTCGCTGCCAGCTCATCAGGGTCGGGTACGGGATCTCGGTCCACTGGCAGAACGACTCCAGCGGCCCCTCCCAGGTGTCCGCCAGGTCGAGGATGAAGCGTCTGAAGCCATCGCTGTAGTTCGTACCTCCACCGGTGTGGGCAACCACCGCCCCGGGGTGGGCCAGGCGATAACGCAATACCTGCTCGCGCAGACCCTGGCCCACGGGGATATCGACTGTCATCGGCCTCGTTTTGGCGGGCCGCCCTGGACCCGCCAGCTCGATCTCGGCCAAGGCCGCCCGCAGCTGCGCCTTGCGCTCGTAGAGTTGCGTGCGGTTGACCTCGGCTTCCCGGCAGATCCCGCTCAGGCTGCCTTCCAGCACGATCGACCCCTCCTCGGCACACTCACATACCAGGGCATGCATGGCAATGATCGTCAGCTTGTCTTTTTTGCAGTGCTCTTGTAGGGTCATGGGCGGCAGGCCGGGGTTGGTTGTGGTGGGTTGTTGGCGCAATCATTGTGGCCAATCCTCCCCTGCCGCTCAAACCCCGCTAACCGAGGACCTTCTCACCCATCAGCCAGATCTCCGGTTTGCCGCCCCGCGAGAGCA
>JAAETI010000224.1 GCA_024228555.1 bacterium
CATCACCGCCGTCTTCGACGACAACGAAGTCGAAGTCGGCATCGGTGACCTCCTCGAACCCGAGCCTTCCTGAGACCTCTCCACGATGGATGTGAACCCATTGAACTAGCGGGCGGGCCCGCGGATGGTGGCCGTTCTGGGGTGACCGGGTTTTTTGGACAATATGTCGCGTTTCAGGCTGCGGTGAGTGTTCGTTGTGCGACGGTGAGTGGTTCTTTAGGGCTGGTGAGTTTGGTGGCTAGGTTGTCGTCTGAGGAGGACGCGGCGGCATGGATCGTGGAGGGTTTGTTCGAGCGTCGGAGCGGGTGGCGTTGGAGCGTTTCCCTGGCCAGGTCGATAGCGAGGATCTGGTTGGCTGTTTCTCCTTGGATGATGATGATCTTGACTTTGTGCTGGCACGCCGTGATGGCCCGGCCCGGCTGGCTGCTGGCTTGCAGATCGGAGCGCTGCGTCTGATGGGGTTCATTCCCGAGGACGTCCAGGGCGCTCCCGCTGAGGCGGTGTTGTTCGTCGCTGATCAGGTTCGGGCTTTGCCGGAGGATTTGGGTCGGTATGAGCCTGCTCGAGGGACTCGTTGGCGGAACTGGACTCTGGTTGAACAGCATGTCGGGTTCCGTCGAGCCGGTGGCGGTGACATGAAGCGGTTGAATGATTGGCTGGTTGATCGTGCGGTTGAACATGATCAGCCGTGGGCCTTGTATTGGTCTGGGTGCAGCTGGCTTCGGTCCGAGAACGTGGTCCGGGTTGGGGTGACGGTTCTGGAACGCGCTGTGATGAGGGCTCGCCAACAGGCGGTAGAACGAACATACATGGTGTTGGCGTCGCAACTTGACGCCGGTACTCGTGGACGGTTGGACGATCTGTTAGTCGTTCCCTTGGACGGGGTCGAGTGTGACCTGGCTGGCTTTCGTCGAACACCGACGGGTCGGGTCGCCGCCCAGATTGTGGGCCTGGTTGATCGTCTCGGGGTCCTTCGTAGGGTTGGTGGTGAACGTTTCGATGTGTCCGGGTTGAACCCGAACCGGGTGCGGTTCTTGGCTGGGTTGGGTCGGCGGATGAGCCCGAAGGCGCTCGGCCGGTTGTCGCCAGAACGGCGATATCAGATCTTGGTTTCGACCGTAGTTGATACTACGACCCGGACCATCGATCAGATTCTCGACCTGTTCGACGTCGCAGTGACAGCGGTCAACCGGCCACCTCAGGACCGCTTAACCGAGCAGACACAGCGTCGACGATCAACAGCTCGGGTTGTTGACGCGTTCAGCGTAATCTGTGAGCTGGTGCTGGATCTTGGGGTTGCTGATGAAGATCTGCGGGCAGCGATCATGACCGTTATCGGTGCCGATGAGATGGTTGGACTGAAGAGTGAGGCCTCCGAGTTGATCGCGGATGAGACAGGGATTGATCCTGTGCTCGCTCGCCGCTATCGGACCTCGCGGCGGTTCAGCCCGAATGTGTTGGCGGCGCTGGCTTTCAATGGACCTTCCACAAGCGCGGACCTGTTGGCTGGGATCGAGGTTTTGCGCGATCTGAATCAGAGAGGGGCACGATCGGTGCCAGCCGATGCGCCGGTGAGTTTTGTGCGGGGCCGATGGAAACAAGGTCTCTACCGGTCTGACGGTTCGATTGACCGGCACTACTGGGAACTTGCGTTGTTGACCGAGATCCGAGGAGCCCTGCGAGGAGGTGATCTGTGGGTCAACGGCAGCAGCCGCTACCAAAACCCCGATCGTTTCCTGCTTCCAGCCGAGCGTTGGGAGCGTGACCGCACCGATCACGGCATCGAAACCGGTGTCGGGACCGACCCTCATCAGCGGATCGAACATCTCGGCACCGTCCTGACTCGGCACCTCGAAGCGACCGATGACGCTCTGGCTGATGGAACCGTGGCCCGTATCGACGACGATCATCTCGTCGTCACACCGCTGGTCGCCGACGACACCCCGGCATCGGTTGACGGGCTCCGCTCCCGGCTGGAAGTGCTGATGCCCGAGGTTGACCTGGTTGACATCCTGGTCGAGGTCAACGCTCGGTGCGGGTTCTTGGACGAACTCGTCCACGCCTCCGGCGCCGTGCGGGCTCAACGCAATCACCAGGCCCGACTCATGGCCACGCTCGTCGCTGAGGGTTGCAACATTGGTTTGGCTCCGATGGCCCGAGCAAGTGACTTCAACACCGACGAGCTGGCCTGGACCAAACAATGGCATCTACGAACCGAAACCGTGAGGGCAGCCAACACCCGGATCGTGAACCATCAAGCCGACCAACCAATTGCCCAGATCTGGGGAACGGGAACGCTGTCGTCGTCGGACGGGCAGCGGTTCCCGATGATCAAAACCAGCCCCAGAGCCCGGGCGATGCGACGCTATTTCACCAGCACCGGGGCCACGATCTACACGTGGACCTCGGATCGTCACGCCCAATACGGGACCAGGGTCATCCCAACCACCGTGCGGGAAGCAACCTATGTGCTCGACGCCATCTTTGACAACGAAACCGATCTCTCCCTCAACATCGAAGAACACACCACCGACACCGCCGGCTACACCGATCTCGTCTTCGGACTCTTCGACCTGTGCGGGCTACGGTTCTCACCACGGATCCGGGATTTGGCCGACCAGCGTCTCTGGCGGCTCACAGACACTGGAACCGGCACACCAGCCGCTGGACTGTTGAAACACCGGATCAACATCGACCGGATCATCAACCGGTGGGACGACATGTGCCGGGTTGCCGCCACCATTCGATCCGGGCACGTCCCCGCATCAGTCCTCATCGCCCGACTTCAAGGATCATCCCGAACAAATGAGTTGACCAAAGCGATCCAGGAATACGGGCGGCTCATTAAGACCATCTCGATCCTGCGCTACCTGCACGACCCCATCCAGCGTCGCCGGATCGGCCGGCAGCTCAACAAAGGCGAATCGATCCACGGGCTTCGAGCCAAGATCCACTTCGGGAACGAAAGCGTGATCCAGACCCCTGACCCCGACCAACAAGACCTCCAAGCCGAATGCCTGACCTTGCTGACCAATGCAATCATCTGCTGGAACACCATCTACCTTCAACACGCCGTCAGCACTGTCGACGACATCGATCCAGAGGCGCTTGCCCACACCGCTCCAACCGGTCACAGCCACATCAATCTGTACGGCAGCTACGACTTCACCACCCCGACACCACCACCCACCGGGACTCTACGACCACTCACCGCAGCCTGAAACGCGACATATTGTCCAAAAAACCCGGTGACCCCTCGTTGGCCAGTTGACCCAGGAGCCCGACTGGCTGGCAATCGCGGGTGTCACGGGCTCCTTCGCCGGCATCGGCGTGGCGGTGTGGCTCTACAAGCGGGCTGGGCGGCGGCACCTCCAAACTGGAGACGATCTCACTGAGATCGAGTTTGGGGCTGGAGCTGAAGCAGCCTGGCGCAGCTTGGTCACCAGGTTCAACATCAGCGCCAAACACCACCGGTCCTTCCACGGGCCCCAACCCGATCCCACGGAACCTGAAGACGGAACGACTGGAATCACCGAACTCCAGGACTCCTCCGATGAACCCACCGAGGTCGTCGAACTCCCGTGCGCGGAGAGCGAGCCGCTCGAGTTCCGTCGCACCTACACAGAACATGAAGTTGCTGCCTACTACGAAGCGATGAGCGACGAGGACCTCGGGATTGACCGTACAGACCGAGACATCAGTCCACCCGACCCAGGCACCATGAACGATGCTGCCTAACCAGACCCGTACTGGGTGACGTTGGAGGCGGGGAGATGGTCAAACAAGGTGACGACTCCGAACCTCTTCGGCCCGGCTGGTACCCAGTAGGCGACTCACGACACCAGCGTTACTACGCCGGACGCCAAAAAGGATGGACCGATAACTACACCCTCGAAATCGACGCTCGAGAGCCACGCTGCCCACCCCGGCCACCGCCCACCATCACCGTCGGCGTGGTGATGATCGCTGTCGCAATCGTAGTCGCTGTCGCAATCGGGATGCTCGGCTATATGAGCTGGCCGACGGGGCCTACTACAACGGCTGACCGGGTCACTTACGTACATCCGCTGATCGCACCTGGGCCAAGCGCGTGTACTCGGTAGGATTCCGCCACGAATGATGTTGAGTTCTCGGTCCAAATGGCCGATACTGATATCAGCCGATGAGCAGCCGTAAGGGCCCTCAGCGGAAGTAAGCCCCGGATTGGCTGCGTTTCGTAGTCCCGGGGCCCCTGCGCTTTTAGGGCCACGTTTTTCAGATCGGCCGGATCTCGGTAACCCGGTGACCGATTCGTAGGAACGGCTCTTCATCTTTAGCGCACAGGAAGTCTGTGCGAGCACTGGCCAGGATGTCAGGGATGGCCAGCAGTCGTTCCTCTTTGGCCAAGTACTCCTAATGCTGTCGTGAGCGGCAAGGTAGCGAATCGGAGCTAGGGCCGTCGTGCCTCAGAAACGGGAGCCCAGTAGGGTCTTAAACAGCCCAGCAACCGTCGATTCAGCCCTTTAGTCACCTTCCCAGCCGTGGCATTCGTCGAGCCTTTCGAACGCCATCTTGAGTACAGTGTCGCCTGACGTGAACTCAGCGTTCGAGTCATCAATGACGTGGAGCTGGCCGTGCTTGGGGCTTTCGTTGCGCCATGCAAAGGGTACCGGATCGGCGAGGAGCCAAACCGTTGAGCCTTGGGCTATCTGTCCGTCGTTCCGGCAGAGCTCGGAGTCAAAGTTGAGTGACGCATCACGCGTTGTCCCCGGGGTAACACCGTCATCACCGCACCCGCTCAGAAGGACCCCGACACTGATGATGCAGGCCCAGCTAGAGTGCTGGCACGCGAACCGCAACTTGTTCATCATGTCTACCGATTGATTGTGGGACAGGATCCCCAATTAGAGGCAGAGCGACTTGTGACAGCTGAGCTGGCACAGTTGTAGTCGAATCCGAGAGTCTGCTTGACTCGATAGGCGGTCATTCCGATGCCGTCCAACCCTCCAGACGCTGCGACTGAGCAGTGGTGTATGGCATCGATCGCTAGCTGTACACCTGAGCCGGACCAGTAGACTAGCCCTGAACCAGAATCACCGGGCGATGTGTCGATTGTGTAGCGAACCCATTGGTTCCCTTCGCAGGCTGAGGAGGTTGAGACGTAGTTCTCTTCAGCGATCCAGCCACACTCCCAAGCATTGGTTGTTCCGAGTGAAGCACAGGTCATGTCCGACCCGACCTCCCAAGAGTTGTTCAGGGAGCGGTATCGGATAAAGCCCGTGCAATGTCCGTCGGCGTGATAGCAGTTGTTGTCTGCGTACTGAGACGAGACTCGCTTGGCGTCCTGGTTGTACCCATAGAAGGAGTGGACATAGGAAGGTCCTGGTGTTAGGTCGAACGTATCGTTCTGCTGGATCTCGAACGCGTAGCTCGTCCCACTGAAGTTCTCGTAGGTTGACGTCCCACAGTGGCCTGCCGTAACTATGTAGTTGTAGGTCGATGTGTGGCCGCTCACTCCCCAGGTACAAAACGTCGCATATCCGGGGTCAATTTCGATCTGAAGGCCAGCTTGCTGGTCAGCCGCCGAGTGGGTGTAGGACGGTCCGGACGAGATACGATCGTTCTCGCCTACTGTCACAGTCACTAACTCGACTGGAACCACAGATGCCAACCAGGGATCGAGTAGATCAGGTTCGGGTGTCACGATCTCTAGTCGTCGACCAGTTCCTGTCGAGTTAATCAAAACGGCGGCGTCCAAATCTCGGCGTACGATTTCTGCGACTACAGCGTCGCGCATCGAGTTGAACTCGTCCCATGAATGGTCGACCTGGACGATTCGGACGTCGCTCGCTTTTCCGGCTGCACGATTGATAGCGTGCGCGTCGACCTTTGACGGATCGACAACAGCAACGATGATGTCACCGCCCCCGAGCTGGTCCTGCCAGATCCCACCGAAGTTGGGGCCGTATTCTGGGAGCGCCTCTTCATCGAGGTCTTCTTCGTTGTCCTCGCCAATGGCCTTCCGCACCTGCGGTATCCGGTCGCCTAGTTTGTCCCTGCGGTTGAATTCCTTGGCTTCGTCAACGTCGAGAAACAGGCCGAGTCGTTCGATTCCGACGTTCTTTGAACGATTCGACATGATCCGCCCGATATGATCCGCGTCAGTCGCCATGTAATCAACGCGCTCTCGGAAGCGGAGCTGATAGTCGACCTGCCAGACGAAGTCGAATTCTTCATCCCAGCTTTCACGGGCTTGTGCCAGAGCTGGCGACATGGCCATCGCGATCGCTCTGTCGGAGACTCGTGCGGCCAGATCAGGGCCGAGGTCGGGCCGCTCGATAGGTCCCGTACGGCCGTAGTTGCCCAGGCCAGGGTGTTCGGGCTTGAAGTCCTGCCCTTCGGATCCAGGTTCTGAGGGCGCTCCTGGATCTCCTTGAGAGGGGTGAGCGCTAACGGCCGAAGTGGTACCGATCATTGTGATTGTGGCCAGAGCTGCTAGCAAAAGCAGTCTTCCAATTGAGAACATGCGGCGAAACCTCCTGGTGGACAACAGCGGCGATAGTGTCATTGAACCGTAACACACGTTTGAGGCTCGGAGGGATCGCGCTAGCCAAACCGAGCGATTCGCTAGAACGCTCTGGAGCTACTTGTCGCAGTTCAAAGTCGAAGCGGGCACCCACCGGTAGAGGGTTGGGACTGATACGCCGAGATCGTCAGCGACGTCTCGGGGAGCCGCGCCGGCAGTGAGGAGTTTTCGGGCGGATTCGATTTTGGAGTCGGTCATTTTGCGTTTCCGGCCGCCGACCCGGCCTTGGCGGCGGGCGGCGTCGAGGCCCGCTTTGGTTCGTTCGGCCATGAGTTCTCGTTCCATTTGGGCCAGTGAGGCCATGACGTGGAAGAAGAACCGTCCGGACGGTGTGGTGGTGTCGATTTGATCGGTGAGGCTTTTGAACCCGACGCCTCGTTGTTCGAGGTCGGTGACGAGGTCGACAAGGTTCTTGACTGATCGGCCGAGTCGGTCGAGTTTCCAAACGACGAGCGTGTCACCTTCGCGAACAATGTCGAGGGCCTGGTCGAGACCAGGCCGGTGTTTGGAGGTGCCGGTGATGGTGTCGTCGATGATGCGTTCACACCCGGCAGCGGTGAGGGCCTCATGCTGCAGGTCGAGGTTCTGGTCGGTGGTCGAGACTCGGGCGTAGCCGATCAACATCTTGAAACGCCGCTCCTTATCGTTACTCGTCTCGCTAGTCTAGTTTCAAGAATCTGTTTCGAGGGAGGTTTTCGAGAATCGTTCATTCTGCTGGTCCAGCGGGTCGTCGGACGGGCCGGTAGAGGTTCTCGGTTTTGTTCGTTTTCGAGAAACCCCTAGACCTGCCGGCGGTGGCGTCAAGCAGCGATGGGTGTCAGGTCGAGTTCGGTGTCCATGTTGAGCCGGAACCGGCCGTAGGGGTTGACGTGGGACCAGAACAGTGGTGTCAGCGCTCTGAGTTCTTCTGGCCCTACTTTGGCGGCGAGGTCGTTGTCGGCCAGCACGGTTTGGATGAGCAGGGTGTTGATGTGGACGAGAGCGGATTGGAGGAGATGGAGGGCGAGCATCGATACTTCGGCGTGTTCGCGGTCAGGGCCGGTCAGGTCTCCGTCTTTGCCGTAGAAGATGATTCCGTTGCCGGAGTTCCAGTGTTCGACCACTTGCAGTCCACTGTGGATCTCGCGGCGCAGATCCAACGATGCGAGGTAGTCGCAGGCAAAGATCGTTCGTACCGCTCGGCCGAGTTCTTCCAGCGCCTGGTAGGTGGGGTGCTTTGGTCCACCACGGGTGAATCTGCGCAGGATCGACTCGGACTCAGCGGTCCCGAGCCGCAGCGCGGTGGCGTACTTGATCATCTGGTCGTACTGATGGGCGATCAGATCCCAGTTGATCGGCCGGGTCGTGACCGGCTCCAGGTTGGCGTAGCGTGTCGGCTGGTCGGGCCGGTAGAGGCGTATCCGACCGATGTTTTTCAGCCTGGGGAGTAGTTTGAACCCGAGGAGTTCGGTGAACGCGAACCCCACGATTGATGCGCCGTGGGTGTCGACGTAGTTGGTGTCGATCTCAGCGCTGGTGCAATGCCGCAAGAGCCCTTCGATCATGGCGGCGACTTCGCTGGAGGAGCAGGATTTGAGCTGGGAGTAGATGCAGCTTGATTTCTTCTCGACGTGCCAGTAGATCATGACACCCGGGCCGCCGTAGCGTTGGTGCCATTCGGTCATCAGGTTCGATTCCCACGATCCGAACTTCTTGGAGTCCGACGCGCACGCTGTCCCGCTGCCCCAAAGGTCGGGGTCTCGTTCGTCGAAGGTGGCCGATACCACTCTGGTGATCGCAGCTCGCAGGTTGTCCCTGGTGATGTAGTGCCGGCGGACGTGTCGAAGCGCTCGTTCGGTCTCGCCGTGCTCACCGGTGTTGACGATCCCGCTGATGCCAACGTTGGTCCCCAACGCGAACAGGCTCAACAGGAGACGTCGGCGTAGTATCTCAGCCGGTATTGCTTCGCGTGTGGCGACCGAGGTGAATTCGGTGGTGAACCCAGTGAGAAAGTCAGCGTCTTTGAGGATGTCCAACAAGTCCAGGGTGCCCCACCGTTGGAACACTGCTTCCTTGATTGCTTCCAGGTTCTTGGCTTCGGGGAGGCGTTCGAGTTTCGGCACCGAAATCCAGGGGCTTCCACGACGGGTCCTGATCCCCACCCCGCCCGTGGTTCCCTCAGCCAAGCCGACATCGAGTCGCTCCATCGCATCGCCGAGCCTGGTCTTCAGGTCGTTGATGAACTCGGTCGGGTCAGTCGGTTTCCGGATGGCGGCGTAGTGGGCCTCGCGTGCGGCGTCGAACCCCGTCGGGAGGTCATGATCTGGGTTTCGCCAGCGATTGGCGCCGTCGGCGTAGATCTCTCTACGGCGAAGACCATCTTTCAACGCTACGAGGACACACAGCTCATAAGAGACGCGCTCGACCCGACCCTGATCATCCACGACCGCGTCACGCCAGGCTTTGGGGACAACCCCGTCGATCGGGACAACGTCGCCAGAGTCATAGAACCTGGCCCTGGTTCCGCTCTGGGCGTAGTCGGCCAACACACCCAAGGCGTCGAGGACCGGGCGATGGGCGCTGTTGTTCGATCTGAACATCAACGCGGCCAGCACCGATGGGAGCATCCGCCGGTAGTGATTGGTGTAGGAGCTACGAAGCACCGTCCGGACCTGCGCCTGGAACTCCCGCTCGTTCGCCTTTGCTTCTTTCACCAGCTCTTGCAGTCGATGCTCACCAACGAGCGGGTAGACAACATCTCTGACCTTGTCATCCGGGCGTTTCAGGGACTCCTCGGCAACCCGAAACAGCAGCGAGTCTTTGCCTCTCACCCTCCGCAAGTCCGCCATCAACTGCTTGTCAACCCGCCGTTCGGCCCTGGTGTTGATCTTATGGATCAACGAGATCAACACATCAATCAACGAATCAGTTATCTCTGATGAGCGGGTCCAGCACAACGCCGACAACAAGGTCAACCTCACCGGCGGCTGCGTGTCGGCAAAATCTGATGGATACATACGGATAGCTCGAGCCCGCCACGCCTCAATCAGCTTCTCGGACTGGTGAGCCAACAAATTGTCCGGTACGCCAACAGCACGAACCGCGGTCAGTTTTTCGATCTCGAGCAGAACCGTCTCCAACCCGACCTTGCCCGGGTCAGACTTCAGTGCAGACAACGCGCCATCGCCGCCGGTCCCGAGGGCCTCCAGCGCAGCAACCGTGTCTGGATCTAGCATTGCAACGGTCTCTCCGCAGAATCGTTGATCGAAGGAACGACGAGCCGAACCCACGATACGGTCCACCCGGCCTGGCGGTTCGAGTCGTTCGTTCCGGCACCACACACCCAGCGCATCCACCATTGCATCAGGGCTGATCTCAGCAGGACAGATCTCGTGCTCGAGCCACCGAGTAGCGGCCCTTTCATCAGCTTCGGTGAATTCCCGGAACCCGAAATGCTCTCGGATCTGGCGGCGATGGAAGCGAGCAGTCCGACCACCCCAGTCATAGCCAGCGAGACCAGCACCGTCGACGGCCAGCTGCTCAGCCACAAACCGGACGACCCGCTCATCGAAACAGGCGTCGCCCGACGGGAAACGGGCCTCAGCCTCGAAGTATTTCAAAGACAAGGCGAAACCGAGCCGGGAAACCCCGGTCTTGTTCGCAACCAGATCCCAATCCGCCCCAACCAGCGTCCACCGGTCAACAACACCGTCCGCGTCCAGATCACCATGCATCTCGACGAAACTAGAGCCACCGCGACATGCTTGCCTACGGATCGGCCACCGCTACCTTGCCGCTGGCGACAGCCTTAGGAGTACCGGGCCGTCTAGCCATCTGAGCAGAATGTGTCATCTCAGCTTTGTCTAACGTTGCGAATCTCGGATTAGGTGAAGTCGGATCAGCTCCAAGCGCCGTGGACGTGCCCGCTCCTCGAGATCTACTCCGAGATCACCCTCAGCAACGCCCAGGCCAGCCGCGACAACGTAGTCGACCGCTTCCCGGTCTGACCCGACGCCCTACCTTGCGGTTGGTGACACCGACCCGGGCACTGGGTCAACACCTGCGGGCCCAGGTCGACAGCGAACCACCGATTCATAGCTCAGGAGAACTCGGACCAGTCGCCTTCGATGATGGCCTCGAGTAGCTCGACTACCCTGTCAGTTCGTAGTTGGGCCCGGACGACGATGATGGGTACCAGGACACCCAGGTACGGGGACAGACGGAATACGCCTGAGACCCGCCATAGCCCTCCTGAGGGCCGAAATTTGGTGCAGTGGAAGCGGCCAAAGGCCTGGTATCGATCCCTTCAGCAGGGTAGACAAGCGTAGTCAACGTGACCTGAATACCCTGTGGCGGGTTTCTCTCGTACTCCGGTCGCCCCCCTGGTAACAGTGGTGACCACCCTCATGGCCAAGGCAAGACCGAGGGCGAGGGGCGATGGCCTGACCAGGAGTTACGTGCTCGAGCGACGTGAAGCGGTCCGCTTCTACGTCGACCCCATGTCGGGCCTCCGCCGTATTCCGGTCATCCCCGCAGAAGGGAGACATCTGTGAACAGATATGTCAGTTCGGATCGTGCCGGTTGGCCACCTCCCGGATAGCTAGCACCAGGGCGGCGATGCTGGCGAGTGTTCCGGCCACGTAGACGATCTGGATCATGCCACCGCCTTTGCCAGCTGGGCCCGCAGGATGGGCGCTGCTCGCAGTTTGAGTTTGCGAACCCAATAGCGGGTCGTGGTCTGACCAGAGGATCTACATAGGTCGGCGGCGACCTCGAGTTCTGTGCTGCCGGCGGCCAGGGCCACCATGGCA
>JAAETI010000225.1 GCA_024228555.1 bacterium
GACGCATCCGTCCTCGAGTGGTTGGAGGCCCTGTGAGGTCGGAAGTCGACCGTTTTATGTGAAGTTAACTGCCCCGAGTTGCCGCCAGCCTGGCTCCGGGCATCCCGACTCCACATAAGCAAGCACTCAACATGAGTCGATGAGCAAACAGTCATAGGACACGTACCGCTTGATCACGGCTTCTTCTGAGTGATCCGCCACGGACGCGTAGAGCTCATCAAGAAGTTCAGGGAAGAAGACGTGTCGCCCCTTGGCACCCCGCCGAATCGCTTCGACTAGAAAGCTCGTGGCGAGCCCCGTCTTCCCGCAGCCGGTTGGTCCAAGCCAGACGATGTTCTGACTCTTGTCCATGAAGTCGAATGCGTCGTAGATCGAGAGGACCTTCTTCTTGTCCAGCTTCTTCTGCCGATCGAAGGGAAAGGTCTCCATAACCAACGCCTCCGGGATCTTGGCCTGTTTGAGCCTGCGCTCGCAGGCGTTGTTCTGCCGGCACTGAAGCTCGTCTTCGACGATCTGCTCAAGTAGGCGGACCGACGATAGCTTTCCCTTCTGGGCTGTGGCTAAGTACTCGTCCCAACGCGAAAGCAGGTTTGGCATGCGGAGGTACTTCAGCGTCTTAATCAGCTCATCATTCATGTTTGGATTCCTCACTGTTGGTGTCTTCATTCGTGCTCGCGTCCTCGTCGTCGCACATCATTTGCTCCCAGTCCGAGAAGCTTGGGGCATCCGTCAGGCGCCCCTCCTGATAGGCCTCGCGGGCGAGCAGGTCTTCGTCTACCTCTGCCTCTGGTAGCGCCTGGATGCCTTCGCTCAGATACATGAGTGCGATGCGTCGAATCGTCTCGACGCACTTGATCCGGTACTTCAGAGCCCGACTAACAGACCGCACGAAGAGTGACGTCGTCATCTGCTTCGACGTCCGAAACAGATCGCGCACGGCCCGGTGTCGTGCGTAGCCACTAGGGTCGAGGGCAAAGTCCAGCCAGTCCCCGATCTGCTTATCTATCGCACGCAGCCGATTTTCTTCCTCGGCGGTCAGCTTCTTTCGATTCTTGGGTTCGAATCGTGGCATGGGGAGACCAGGTGGACTGAATCTCTCGTTCTTCACCCCATTAGGGGGGCGTGGGTATTCGGATAGTAGCTCTCGGCCTCGGTAGATCTTCAGATGATCGCTGTACTCGAGTACCCTCACGTCCACTCGAGCAGTGCCGGGAATCCAAAAGTAGTTGCCGTCCAAAGAGGCGTAGCCGTACTGATCCGTGATCCGATCGAGGCGCCGATAGGGCGCTGGGATTGCAGTATTCAGCTTGACCAAGTACGTCTGCTCATGCTCGAATGCCTTGGCGGGAATCAGACCGGACTTTGCGATGGGTCGGTGGTACAGCCGTACCGTGGACCATTCGATGGCCTGCTCGTTCAAGTCCTCAAGGCTTGCAAAAGTTCGTCCTGGGAAGAAGTTCGTTTCGACAGTCCAAAAGCCACGCTCATTTCCCGCCTTGCGGTTGCTATGCCCGATCGCGTGACACTGAAACTCGAAGCTATACTGCTGCGAGAATGCGGCCATCTCCGGAGCCAACACCGCGTTCTTCCCCGTCCCTCTCAGACGCGCCAGGTTCGTGTTGTCGATGATGCATACCGGCGCAGAGTAGCCCCAGTACATCAGCCCCTCGTGAAAGAAGCACTTCATCGCAAACCGGTTGAAGCGGTAGTAAAACTTCAGATACCGCCTCTTTGAGTAGCGCAAGTACAAGAGGCTCGCGACGACCTTCACCTTCTTGCCGCCGACCTCAATGGTGTAGGGGCTCGTGTCATGCTGCATCTCTGCACCTGGTTCGTCCGGTACACGATCGCACCTCGTCTTCTTTTTGCGATCAACACTGATCCCCAAGTCCCTGAGCATCCGCGTCAAAGTGGAATACTTCACCTCGATGCTCTCTTCCTCCGCAAGTTTCTCACGCATACGCTGCACGTACCCTTCGCAATCTGTATGCAGGCGTTTGAGAAGCTCGGGATCGATCTGGGTCTTGTCCTTGCGTACGATGGTCGGACTCGCACCTTCTGCGGCAATGATCCGTCGCACTGTGTTGCGAGCAAGCTGAAGACTTCGCGCGATCTGCCGCACGCTCATCCCTTTGCCGTGCAGCGCGAAGATCGATTTACGTATTTCCGGTTCGATCATGAAGACCCCTCAATGCTTGTTGAAAGCCACTCATTCGGCCAAGAAGCCCCGAGAGCAAGATGTTGGCCTGGGAACAAAACACCCCGGTTGGCACGGCAAGTCGGCGATCCTGGGTCTTGATGACCATTCGCTGCATGCTCTTGCTCAAGCTATCGAGATCCCTCAGCATGACGCCTTCGAATCCATCACAGCGATCAGGTGGATCCGGGACCTCCTTCATCCGCGCAGTGACGAGAGTGAGGTTGTCGTTGTCGATCTCCTTACGAAACCACTCGGGGCCACGGAAGTATCCGTGAGCGAGTTTATCGATCTCACGGACACTCAGTTTCTTGCCACTTACCGCGGAGACAAATCCTTCGATGTCTTTCTTGGACACGTCCGCCATGCGCATGAAGGGTCGAAGCGTGTACATGTACGAGTAGACCCCAAATGCTCCGCCAAGAATCTTCTCGCGCACAACACCACTCGTTTCGCTGACAAGATCCAGGCGCATCATCACCCACGACTTGCTCCGAGACAGGGTCTCGGCGATGTCGGCGGGGCTCATGCCATGCGTCTGATGCAGCTCATCAATAAACTGCGCCTGCTCCAAGATGTTCAAGCCCTTCTCGCTCGATGCGCAGAGCACGCCGATGATCCCTGCTGCTTCATCACTCCCTAGCGACGCATACGGCACAGTTCCAAGGCCCAGTTTCTTGGCGCAGCGATAGCGCTTGAAGCCGTGGAGCAGGACCCTTTCTCCGTCGACGGTCACGCCTTCTAATGGCCTCTCGATGCCACGCTCGAGAATCCGGGCAAGCAGCTTCCTCTCCTGCTCCGGGTCCTTCATTCGATGGCCCTCGTAGCGCAGATCCAAGCTCGCAAGTTCGATGTCTTCTGTCATTTCTGTCCTCGTCAGGGCGGGTGCTCTCTAAGCCAACGCAGAAGATAGTCGTGCTGGTTCTCTTGCAGGATGCGGCGTTGTCTCCTTAGCTTCTCCAGCATCGCGATAATCTGTTCCCGGCGGACTGCAAGGCCTTCGATGAGGCTCACGACGACTCGCAGATGCGTGACAATTCCGGCGTCGAACTTGCTGTCGATGGAGCCAGAGTCTGCAGTGACCTCCTCGCAAAGCTCCCCTGGCTGAGACTTCGGACAGCCCTTCGCCCGCCGGCGCTTCTTGTTAAGCTGCGCCTTCTTCATCTTCCCTGCCGAGGTCTTGTAGTACGCCGTGCTTCGGCGAGCCGCGCTCTTCTTCCGGTGCGCGCTTTGACAGCCAAATGGGCAGCGAAGATCCCTTCGTCTCCCGTTGCGTGGATGCGAAACGAAGAAAATCCGGCAGTGAAGGCATCGTGCCAAGCACCGTCGAAGCTGCGGTCGACTCTTTAACGCCTGCCGCAAAACGAAGTAGTAAGCCATGACCAGCTCGATCACTCCGTCCTCCCGATACCAATTGGGAGAAAAAGTGAACCGTTCCTGGATGGCTACCAGCGAAAACTCAAGGTTTCGCTTAGCCTGCTGATACTTTTCAAGCTCTCGCTCTACTGAAGATTTAGAAGTTCTGTGGTGGGGCGAGAGCATTCTTCCTGGCGTTCGCCATGGCAAGTACCAATGCGGTTTCTCCACGTGCGCAGGTCGCCCGGGGATCGAAACCCGCTCGTTGACTCACCTGCTGGCCCAGCGCAGCCGCCTCATTGAGCGGACGCAAGCCGTTTGGGCAGGAACGACGATCGGCGTGGCCACTACTAGGAATGGGGCTCGCTCACAGCGGCCGCCAAGCTAGAGGGCGCGCGATTGCGTTGAGGGTTCCGCCGCGCGGATGGTCACCAACGGATGCTTGGGGTGGGTCAATCTAAGTGAGCAGGCCCGGGTCAATTTTGCTGAGCGCCATAGGCCTAATCGACGAGCCTCTCCGTGCGACGGGGCATGTCGTCGATTCTGCGGGAGCCCCCGTTGCCAACGCGATCGTGCGCCTCGTCAAACCTGGATCACGGCACAGACGAAACGGCAGCACCCTGCGCTGGGCGA
>JAAETI010000226.1 GCA_024228555.1 bacterium
CACTGTGGCCAACGAGCCCTACGTGCGTAGCACGAGTCCCCCGGGATCTCTCGGCCGGCCCGACCACCCAGCTCTCCTTGTCTACACATCGGGCACGACGGGGCGGCCGAAGGGCGCTGTGCTCTCACAGAGATCGTTGCTCCACACGATGTACAACGCCATCGACCACGAGCGCCTCTCGACCGACTCGACTGTTCTGGCCGTGCTCCCGATGTTCCACGTCGGCGGTCTGAACATCCAACTCACGCCGTGTCTCTTTGCCGGAGGCACCGTCATCCTCGAAGAACGCTTCGACCCTGCCCGATTGCTGGAACTGCTGCGTCAACACCGGCCAACTCATCTCGCACTGGTCCCAGCGGCCATGCGCAGCCTGGCGGAAGCGACCACACAACTCGGTGACGACCTGAGCTCATTAGGAGCTCTTACGTGTGGATCGTCGATCGTTCCTCCAGACCTGATCCGGCACTTCGCCAAACACGACATCTCGGTCGTACAGGTCTACGGGGCAACTGAGACGGGTCCGACTGCCATCGTGCTCGACCCCAACGATGCTGACCGAATCGGATCTTGTGGCAAGCCCGCACTACACACTGAACTACGGGTGACTGCCTCTACTGGCCGTGAGGTAAGGGTGGGTGAGGTGGGCGAGCTGCGACTCCGGGGCCCAAACCTGTTCGTTGGCTACTGGGAGGATCCCAGCTCGACCGAGGCCGCGTTCGCCGATGGGTGGTACCGCACCGGAGACCTCGGTTTTGTCGACAAGGACGGCTTCACGTACGTGACGGGACGGGTCGAGGAGCTGATTATCTCCGGCGGCGAGAACGTCTATCCAGCCGAGATCGAGCAAGTCCTCGAACAGCACGACCGCATCGAATCAGCAGCGGTAATCGGCAAGCCGGATGAACGGTGGGGGGAATCGCCCGCTGCATTTGTCGTGACTAGCACATCACCAGCCCCGACTGAGGCGGAACTCAGCGCATGGGTACAGACGAGGTTGGCGGGCTACAAACAGCCCCGTCTTTGGATCTTCGTTGACGAGTTACCGATGACGTCACTTGGCAAGGTACGAAAGGATGAACTACGCAGAGCGCTCGAGGAAGGGTAGACGGCCATGAATGACACCACGAACAGGAGCATTGCCACGATCTCTCGATTGACCAATGACGGCTTGGGGCCGTCCATTCGATGACCGCCCGAAGGCCGAGGCGGCGGATGGAGCGACAGACACCGGTCTGGGAAGCCCCTGAATATGTCGTCCAGCTCATGGGCGACGTCTCGGGCAAGGCGCTCAACGGTTGGGGGGAGAGCGAAGCTCGCCAACCGTCGCTCGTGATGTGGGCCAACCCGGACCACCTGGCCCACGGTGCGGTGCAGCAGCTGATGACGGACGAGTTCGTCGCTCATCCCGAGCTGCGCAAGGTGTTGCGCATGGACGATCGGCACGAGCCTGAACCGATCGCAGCGACGAGGACGCAGCGATCTCCGGCGGAATGGATCGACGCCATCGAGCGGTTCGCCCGCAGCGAAGGGGGCCACGAAGTC
>JAAETI010000227.1 GCA_024228555.1 bacterium
TCGGAACCGTCTCGTGTTTCGTCGACGGGAACGGATGCGTCTGTACCGGACCCAAGTCTCCCGTACGGAGAACGGGAATCGTGAGGTACCCGGCGACAGCATGAGCGTCTGACACATTGTGCACGTCAACATGGCCATGCGATCCCTCGAGTACGGACGGTGAGCGTACGGTCCTCCGGTCCATCTCGCGGCCATCGGCGGACATGAGAATGAAGACAATTGCGCGGTAATCGTCTTGTTTGAGCTCACTGAGGTTGATGGAGAGGCGGAGCGTCGACGATGTTGTTGGGCGGTCCTGACCGGGCGATCGCAGCGCCCTTCGCACGAGGTCAGCCGGTACCACCGGGCCGAACGGCACAGAGCGGTCATCGGGGAATCGGTCGACGATCGGCAACTCGGGTGAAGGCAAGATGAGTACGGGCTCATGGAGGTGATGGGTGGTGTAGCCGCTCGTCTTGGCTCGAAGCGTGACGGCGACCGGATCCCGTTCGATGTCGTCGGCGGGGTCGAACGGCACGTCGTAGCAATAGCTGCCTCTCGTGAAAAAGGCTTGCGGGTGAAGGAGTGCCTCATGGTGGTCGATTGCGATGCTGACGATGGACCGTGGCTCGGCAAGCGGCTCGAGTCTTTGGATACAGCGAACGTCCCAGCGCGGTGCGAACCGACAGTTCGGACCTATACGAAGGAGATAGCGCTCACCGTCATAGAATGACCGCGAATTCAGGAAGGCGCTACCACGGGCTCCGACTTGATCGCGCGATACGATCACCACCCTGGGATCGTCGCTCCACGCGTCGAGATCCGATGTCGTCGCCGCTACGGACGGCGTATGGATCTCGAACCGAAGGTGTTCCGGATAGGCCGCTTGGACAAGGGCACTCTGCAGCATCGAGGAGACGTCCTGGTCCGCGTACACGACGACGAGAATCCTCCAGTCGTCGTGGGGATTGGAATGGGGTTGCACGGGGCGAGCGGAGTCCAGCTCGGTTCGAAGTGCCGGTTCAGGGTCTGGCGGCCAGATGTCCGGAGCTCTCAGCTCGACCTCGACCACTCCAGTTTCGAGGTGAGACGAGTGACCGTGATGTATCCAGGAATCGTCAGCCGAGCAGCGATACGCGAGGTCCACAGATCTTGCGGCCTCATGGTCGTCCTGATCGAGAAGGACTCGGCGGATCTGCTGGGGTTTGCTGCTCTCGATCTCGATCCAGATGCGCCCGAAGCGGTCAGGGGTTCCGACCCAGCAGGTCGGTGTATCGCGGAGTGCGTTCTGGGCGGCGTGTGCCCCTGGCTCGTTGCCGCGGGCCGAGCCGGACGAACGAGCCAAGCCGACCACCTCCCCGAAGGGCGTGAGCAGCCGTAGTCGTCTCACCCTCCAACGTGGGACTCCGGTGTCGCCAATACTGATCCGCCATTGGGTGGCCGACACCATGTTGGGCTCAGTGGGGGGCGGCAGCAACGCGGTTGCATGTTGACCGTCGAGGTTCCCCATGTGGGTGGTGATCCATGAGCTTCCGTCGAAGAATTGAACGAGGCCTGTGCAAGCCTTGCCCGATACCTGGCTGGGACAGACCACAACTCCTGTCGCCACGGCCGGTCGGTCGAGCTCTACGGCGGCCCAGATGCCCGGATCGTGATCCGGTCCCGCGGATCGACCACGCCAGGCACCGCGACAGCGACCGAAGCCGAAGGCTGCGGAAGGTTCATCCCCATCGAGCGAGCCAGAGGAGAAGAAGCGCATCGCCGCCGCAGGTCGGTCGAATCCGATACGAACCTGCTCGATGTCCCATGTGCTCCCCCACCCACCCAAGTCTGGAATGAGGATGCGCCATGCCCAGGCCGGCTGAGCACCGCGGGTCAAGAACTGAGAGCTGGGTAGGGCAGGGACGGTAGAATGGCGCGGCGGCATGGTTGAAGTCTTGTGTTGCTGGGGCCCGGCGGCCGCATCTTGGGTGTAGGGTGGACTCCGAGCGGGTCTACCCGAAGGTAACTCGTGCCTGCGAAGTTCGCAAGGGCGGGCGAGATGGGCTGAGAAGAGATGGTTGCGACACGACGGGATCACGTGAGGGTGGAGCGGTTCGAGGATGACGCCGTCGTCCTGAACACAGAGACGAACGAAGCGACCGCACTCAACAATGTCGCGCTGGTCGTCTATGACTGCTGCGATGGCAGTCATGATCTTGCCGGTGTCGTCGCCCGTCTGAACGAAGCCGGCTTGGGCCCGGCGGACGATGATGCGGTCTACCTGGCGTTGGATGACCTCGCCAAGGTCGAA
>JAAETI010000228.1 GCA_024228555.1 bacterium
CCATGAGCAACAAGGCGCGCAAGGCGGTCGGCGCCAAGATCCGGGCCTGGCACCTCAACCGTCGCAGCGGAACGGACCTGTCCGGCATCGCCTGGGGGATCAACGCCCAGGTCCGAGGCTGGATCAACTACTACGGGGCCTTCTACCGCTCTGTGTTGCAGCCCATTGCAGAACGCATCGACGAACACCTCGTCAGATGGGCCATGCAGAAATACAAACGACTGCGAGGTCAACCCACGAAGGCGTGGAGATGGCTCAACTCTGCCCGTCAGCGCGAGCCACGACTCTTCGCCCACTGGCACCTCCTCGCACCAACCCAACGCCGGACCGCGGGAGCCGTATGACCGGAGACTGTCACGTACGGTTCTGCGAGAGCGGGAGGGGGCGGTTCCCTCCCGCCACTCACCAGGCACCCACAGGCATCGGACCTGGTCAGAACCCACGCGCGCATGTCCGAGCCCCTCAGGTTGGCGGTGATGCCGGCGATTTCACTTCGCTGGTTCGGCCTTCACGGGGTGGTAGTAGGATTACTACCCTGGTAGTATTAGGTTGTGAAAGTCAGCGTGAGCATCCCAGACGAAGACGTCGAGTTCCTCGACAACTACACCGAGACTCATCAGGTCGCTTCCCGGTCTGCGGCACTCCAGCGCGCCATACGTTTGCTGCGCGCATCCGAGCTCGGCGAAGACTACGCCGCAGCTTTCAGCGAATGGGCAGACGATCCAGCCAGCGACGCGTGGAATAACGTTGTCGCTGATAGCTGATGCGCCGCCGCGAGATCCGACTCGTCAATCTCGATCCTGTGATCGGCAGCGAAGCAGCGCACACCCGACCTGGTGTGGTGGTGAGCAATGACGGGGCGAACACCACCGCGGCCCGCCTGGGTCGCGGCGTGATCACGCTTGTCCCAATCACTTCCAACGTCGATCGCGTCTATCCGTTCCAAGTCCTGCTGCCAGCGATCGAGACTGGACTCAACACCGACTCCAAGGCTCAGGCTGAGCAGGTTCGTTCCGTTGCAATCGAACGCCTTGGCCCAGTGGTCGGTACTGTCGGATTTGAACTCATGGACCAGCTCGACGACGCGCTCCGACTTCACCTCGACCTCTGAGGCCTCACTGGTTTGACCTTTCGGAGCGGTGCTTCAGGGGTGTCGCATTGCCAATGGTTTGCTAATGGCATCCAGCACCCTGGAGCGGTAACAGGCGGTAGGGAGCGGATTGGTCGGTCGCCAGATGCCGCTCAGGGCGCTGGCCTTTCCTTCTCCATCACTGACATAGCTACCTCCTAATCGAGGTGACCGGCCAGAAGGGAGGCTCAGTCGTGCCCGATATCAGCGTGTCTGATATCGGTGGAGCTGATATCAGGGGCCCCTCGACACCCAGCGCTACCTGGGTCGCGTCCCGCGAAACCCCTGTTCACAGGGCACGGACGAGTCTCCGGCGCCCACACCACAGGGTTGCAGTCCTGTGCTACGTACGTATAATAGGTACATGCCGAACAAGACGATTAGTGTTCCGGATGATGTGATTCCGGTCATCGAGAGCTTGGATGTGCCGTTCTCGAGGTGGGTCACCGATCAACTCCGCCGTCACGCCGCGAGGTCGACGATGTCGTTCGCCGACCAGCTTGTCTCGGACGCAGCGCTGGCTGCAGGTGAGCACCTGCCCGATCGCGAAGCGGCTGGTAGGCGCATGGAGCGGTCCGCTCCATGGTGACGCGTGGATCGGTCTACTGGGTCGATCTCGACAAGCGGCGGCCGTGTGTGGTGGTGTCGTCGCAGGAGGTGCTTGGCGTCGACGTGTGGCAGACCCATGTCGTGCCGCTGACCTCGAATCTCGATCGAGCTGGTCTTGCCGGCAATGTCTTGCTCGAATCGACCGTCACCGGGTTGCCGAAGGACTGCGTGGCAGTGCCGCTGGGGCTGGAGCTGGTTGATCGGCAGTGGCTCGTCGACAGAGCGGGACAGCTACCGCGGCCTCTCCTGGACGCCATCGACGACGGCGTGCGTGTTGTCCTGGATCTGTGACGTTGGGAAGTCCGCATGGGTGCCAAGCCGGCCATAGCGCTCTCAACAGGCGAAACGCCTAGGCCGCAACGAGCTCGGCGGCCCATGGAGCGCGTGTACTTTGGGTTAGAGCCGCCCCGGCTTCGACATGGCGGCGGAGATGGGGGAGCAGCTCGCGGATCCCGGTCCACCGGATGAAAGCCAGGACAAGATCGATCCGGTCGGCCGAGTCGATCTCGGCCTCGATCTCACGGCCGACGGCTGGCTGATCCCGAGCGTTGGTCATCAGGACCGTGTCTCGCAGCGGAGTCAGCGGCCGCCGGATCGGGATCGGCTCGTCAGTGGGCGCGAGGGCCTCGATGGCCGCCAGGCGCTGAACAGGAGCTACCAGGGCATGGTCCGGTGTAACAGCGTCGGGTTGCAGGCCTGCGATCGCACCGATCACCGCCTTGGACAGATCGATGGCCGCGTCGGCCCGCTGGTCGGAGCCGACGGCCGATAGAGCGTCGTGAGCCCAGCGGCCGAGGACTTCGCCGAGTCGGTCGGGCAGCTCTGCAGGGTCGACGTCCTGGATGTCGGCGGCCAGGCGTTGATGAGCTAGCGCGTCGAGCCGGTCGCTGAGAAGCTCGTCGATCAGTTGGTCATATAGCCCAGGCCCGAAGTCCGCCATGCATCCTCCGGGCACCATGCTGGTCCAAGAACCCGATCGGTGGAGCGATTCGCTTGCCAATCGTTGACATGGGCCTCGCTCCTCGAGAGCGTGGAATGATGACCGAGACCGGGAAGGTAGCGATTGAGTTGACCGCGGCGGACGTAGCTGTGCTGGCCGAAGCCCTCGACAGCCACGAGTACTGGCAACTCAGCGATCCGCTGTGGCGTAGCAGCGGATATGTCATCCTGCCCGGTGAGGACATCGAGCGGATGCTCGAGCCACTCAATGAAGACCAGCGGCACGCTGTCGGCGAGATTCTCGAAGCTCGTCGCTTCCAGGATCTCCTCCCGGCCGCGACGAGTTGAGTCCGGGCCCACTGTCAGTCGGCGTCTGCAGAATGAGGCCATGGCTGAAGCTGGTTGGGCAGGACCGCTTGTGTGGGCGTTCCTGGTGGAGCGTGGGCTCGACGATGGGGTAGAGCTACGACTCTTCTGGAATCGAGCAGACGCCCATGCGGCGGTTCGGGAGTACCTGGCCGAGGATTGGGTAGGCGATGGGCTACCGCCTGCTGATGTCGATGAGG
>JAAETI010000229.1 GCA_024228555.1 bacterium
GTCGGTGTCATGACTGGTCGAAGAGCAATAGCAGTCGTTATTGGGATTCTGGGCTTGCTGATCGGTGCGACCGTGATTGCAGGGGCAGCTTGGTTGCTCGCCGAGGACCGCGACGATGATGGCTTCTACGCCGCCGAGGCCTTCCCCTTCGAGCAATCATCGCATGCCATCGTTTCCGGCGATCTCGACATCCTCGCTGACACGCCCTCATGGCTAGCCGAACTTTTGGCCGATCCAGTCGATGTGCGAATCCAGGGCACCTCGGGTGAGGAGCTCTTCATCGGGATCGCCTCAACGGCTGACGTTGATCGCTACTTGTCAGGGGTGGCTCACGATGAGGTCACCGATTTGGACCTCGACGGTCGCTCCATCACCAGCGTCGACTATGTCAATCATGATGGCACCGCGTCACCGATGTCGCCCGGGAGTGAGCAATTCTGGGAGGTGCGGGCCGAGGGCGCTGGACCCCAGACCGTCGAGTGGTCACTCGAGTCTGGGAGCTGGACGGTCGTTGTGATGAACGCCGATGCCTCTACTGGGGTGATTGCCGATCTCGAGTTCGCAGCCAGGATCTCGAATATCGTCGCCATCACATGGGGAGTGCTGGGCTTCGGGGTGATCTCCCTGCTCGGAGGCGGCTATCTTACCTACCGGGGCTTGCGGCGACGGGGCATGCGTGAACCAGCAATCGATGTCTCTGACCTGCCCGAGGCCCCACCTATTGATCTTGACCTTGTCGGTGACTCCGAACGCCCTCCGGTCGAGCAAATCCGCAATGAGGAGACAGCAATGAACGATCAACCCGAATCCGAGCTCTCCGAGGGGTGGTCGA
>JAAETI010000230.1 GCA_024228555.1 bacterium
AAGTCCGAGCGTCTGCGCTCTGAGATCAACGGCACTCGTCAAGCCATCTCCAACGCTCAGGACGGCATCAGCTTCGTCCAGACCGCTGAAGGTGCCATGAGCGAGGTCCACTCGATCCTTCAGCGCATGCGCACACTGGCAGTCGACGCGGCCAACACCGCGACTTCTGACGGCGTACCACAGCAGGCTGAGATCGACGAACTCCTCGCAGAGATCGACGCAATCGGTGCCCGCTCGACGTTCGCCGGCAACCAGGTCTTCCAGGACTACAGCGGTACCGCTCTCACCTTCCATGTCGGCGCAAACGCCGGCGCAACCAACCGGATGGAGATCACATCCGACCTGACACTCAGTTCGGCCGATGTCTTCAGTACCGACGTCTCGGCCATCGATGTGACTACGGGCGCTGACGCAGCGATCACCACCCTCGACACCGCAATCGCCTCCGTCTCGGGAATCCGGTCAACCCTTGGTGCCACGCAGAACCGCATGGAGCACACCATCGCGAACCTCCAGGTCGCACAGGAAAACCTGTCGGCTTCTGAGAGCCGCATCCGTGATACCGACATGGCAATGGAAATGGTGTCGTTCACACGCCACCAGATCATGGCCCAAGCCGGTACCTCGATGCTCGCTCAGGCGAACGCTTCGCACCAGTCAATCCTGTCGCTTCTCTGACGTAGCCTCAG
>JAAETI010000231.1 GCA_024228555.1 bacterium
ACCCCATCAGACCTGACAAGCGCCCGAGCCGAGACTCGCCAACGGAGCTCAGAGATTTCACGCTGGCAATCGTCGACCGTCCACGGAGCCGTGAGCCACGACATATTCGCTAGTAGAGGTGTCTGAGCGCCTGGTGGGCTCACACGCCTTCAAATGGCGAGTTCGGATGCTGTCGGATGCTCTCAGGCACCGGATCTGGTGCTCTGGATGCTGACCGGTACCGGTGAATGCTGGTCGATGCCAGATCGTGTGACTATCAATCGGGCTATCAGTTTGTAGGCCTCGACCGTCGCCGGCTTGCCATCCGGTGTGTCACGTTTCCTGACGCAGGGGTCTTGCTCGCGTCTGGTCAGCGATGGTTCATCCAACCACGCAGATCGGTACAGGCTCTTGCCGCACCATCATCAGGCAAGTGCTGGTGTAGCTGGTCTCTCGTGACAAACCGGCTTGCGTATCTGCACGGGCTGGTGAGGGCCTCTAGGTGGTCCCACAGCCGCACGGTCCCATCGTTGCCGCCGGTTCAGACCACGGCCAAGTAGGAGTCCACCCCTGGCCACCCGACGCCACCCACGATGACCCGGCAACCGACCTCGGCAGCTTCGACAACCCAGTCGGCGGCGCCAACGCCGGATGGGGCTATGCACACCCAGGGAGATGGCAATGATGACCACCCAAACGGAAACGACCCCAACAAAGCTCGTCCACACCGTCAAAGAAGCCGCCGACGCACTCTGCATCGGCTACTCCACAGCCCGCGAACGAATCCGCTGCGGTGAACTGCGATCATTCAAAGACGGCTCCCGGCGACTCGTCGCAGGCGAAGACCTACTCACCTACATCCGCCTGTGTTGACGGCGCGAATCCCCGATCGATGGCTAGACGCTCGCCAATCAACGGGACGGTTTGCCAACGCGACAACGGCCGCTGGGTCGCACAGCTCGGACTGCCTCGCCAGGGTGACGGTCAGCGGCGTCGGGTCTATCGGAGGGCACGGACTAGGGCCGAGGCCGTCCAGATCCTACGAGAGATGCGCCAGGAGTTCGACTCGACAGGCACCCTGGCCAGTGCGAGCAGGACCATCCGAGACGCGACGACAATCTTCGAAGAGAGCAAAGGGTCGGATGACCAGAAGGCGTGGGCAGCGGCAATCGTGATCGACGGGCTCGGCGCACTCCGCCTCAATAATCTATCAGTCGGTCAATGTGACAGGTTCCTTCGTGATGCCGCAGCCGGGAAGTACGGGTACCGACCCATCGGCCTCGCACACCTACGCAAACTCCGCCAGTTTCTCGTCGCCGTGCTCCGCAACGAGGTACGAATCGGCAACCTCGGTAGAAACGTGGCCGAGCTATCTCAGCTACCAGCGATCGATACAAACGAAAGCCAGCGCCGGGCGTTGACCCGAGCAGAACTAGGGGCACTCCTCGATGCCGCTCACGGGTCCCGGCTGGTCATCATCGACCTCATGGGCCGCAACGGCCTTCGCCCGACCGAAGCCCGAGGTCTCCTCTACTAGTCCGACGTGGACCTGCGCCGCTGCGAGCTAGCAGCAACCGGCCAGCTCGACCGTCGAGGCAACCGGACCTCACCAAAGACCACCACCGCAGCCCGCACCATCCAACTCGACACAACAACCGTCGGACGGCTCAAAGCATGGCACGACGACCAAGCGGAACGACGAACACGAGCCGGGACCGACTGGCAGGACCTCGACATTGTTGCCTCTACATCGCACGGAACACCAGTAGATCGACACAGCCTCGCCAGATCTCTCCACCTCCTATGCCGACGAGTCAGCATCGCCCCACCCATCACCCCCTACGAACTCCGCCACACCGCAATCAGCATGCAAGCCAACGCCGGACGATCCAGCTGGGAACTATCCAACGCACCGACTGGGCCGCCGGCGGCGTAGGAACGAATGACCTCGTTGCGGGTTGAGGTTGGCTACACCTGTTCCGACGTCGACTCCCGTTTGAAGAAGACCGATGTGTCGAGGCTCAGCTCAAGGACATCAGCTGCTTTGTCAGGCGTCGGGTCTTGCTCGTAGCACAGCAGTGGGTCAGATCCCAGTGGAATAACGTCGGCTAGCTAGCCCGATCCGAAGGTGCCGGGTGATCTGGAAGTGTGAGAACCGTCTCATGCTCGTCTCATGCTCGTCTCATGAGCGGCCCTTATGTTCATGGAACAGACAGATCCCGGAATTGGAATACCTCGAAGGAGAGAACCTGTGAGGAGTAAACAATTCACTTTGGCGACTATTGCACTAATCGCATTGTCGATGGTAGGGGCTTGCTCTGGTTCTCGTCAGCTGGCTGACCAGTCGACGTCTGACGTACTGGTTCCGGTGGATGACAAGTTCCGCAGAGAGTGGATGCTCCTCGTACGCGACTCACCGAACAACTACACCTTCCGATCACATTGGAGTCCCTCGTTCAACCCTGATATCGATCGAAACCTGACAGTCATCGGTCATCAGGTCAATGACCCATCGGTGTGGTCGGGGGGAGACGAGACAGGCGACGGTCTACCTGAGAAAGAGGCGGTAAGAATGGCGGTTGACGATTCCCTCTCCCCATCACCCGACGGGCCCTGCACCATAGTTAACTCTGAACTCCAGTTGGTCCAGTGCGAGTACGACGTCGACCACCTAGAAGGCCGCCCGCTCACGATCCTCGTCCGGCGGTTCAGTGACGTGCCTACAGTGATGATGGCCATCCTCGGCATCACCCATGAGGCAGAAATCGACTACATGTCCGGTGAATTCGAGAGTGTCCCCATCGAAGACGCCATCGACGCATGGCTAGACTACTAACCCGGCGAAGCGACGACTGTTCAGGACTATGGAAGAACAATATGGCACACCGCGTGGAAGCCTGTCATCCTGACCCCTTTGGAACTATTTGGATATCCAGCACGGAGGAGTCCCCGTCGCCTCCTTCGTGGCTTCTATGGTTATCGTTGATCCTGGGACTGTTTTGGATCGCAGGTATCGGATCGATCTTCGCCTTGGCTGTGGGTGTCTATGCACTGCTTAACGCATCTCACCAAAGCATTGGCCGCAGAGTCCTGGCGATCACCACAACCCTCGTAGGATCCATTGGCCTCCTATTAACCCTGAACTTCAGTGGTGACCGTAGTCTCCACTGAAATCAAGGACACACCGTGAGCGCTGAGGAGATCGCTCTCGACGACCTCGACTGCGCCAGCGACACCACCTGACCCGCATTCGACCACATCATGAAAACGCTCGACGACCGAGTCGAGTTCGCATCCGAAGCAAACTTCGAAGAATGACCGCAGACCCAGAAACGCACCGGGAGGCATCGTGACCCGCTCCATCACCATCACGCCAGCAGAGTTCGAGCAAGGCTCGTCATTGCCGCGACTATGTGCGATCACCGGCGCACCAGCCGACCGCATGTACGCCCGCCGAGCAGGGACACGCCTCTTACCGATCCTTCGGGCCGGGATCTTCCTTGCCGTCCCACTCCTCATTCTCATCTCACCGGTCTTTGGGGGTGCGATCTTCCTTGCCGTCCCACTCCTCATTCTCATCGCCTCTACACGGCCCACTCTCAACGGCTGGCTCCCAATCAGCGATCGAACCGAGAACCGACTCGTCAAGCTCCGACGCATCCGTCTCGCCACGCTTGTACTCTTTGTGGCGCTACTGATCGGGTACGAAGCCGCTCACCCAATCGACGACACCATCGACGCCCTAACCGCAAAAGCAGCGATCGGCCTCTTCATCGGCCTGATTGCCCTGGTTGTCTACGTTGAACACCAACACCTCGGCATCGAACTCACCAAACAAGGCGTCAAACTGACCAACATCAACCCCAGATTCGCCGACCAAGCCGAACACCGCCCCTTGTGTTGACCAGGCAGATGTATCAACGGTGCCCATCACGCATCGCGACCGACTAGTGGTGTGTCGCCGAAATGATGTCATGGTCCTCGCACTAGAACTCCCTGGTCAGGTGGCTGGACGACCGGATCACCAAATCCGCGACACACCATTAAGGGGAGGCGTTGCCTCCCGGCCTCCGGGTCGCGGCCCTTGTCGCTGATCGGGTGGTCGGACCGGCGGAGCCGGCCCTGGTGCGTCAGGCCGGTGTGGCGGGAACGGTGA
>JAAETI010000232.1 GCA_024228555.1 bacterium
ATCGAGCCGATGCGACGGACTCATCAACGAGTACCGAAATGCTGCCTGACCAGCCACGACCGAGTATTCGACACCCACAGGTGCCTTGATTCGACAAGGGCTCCATTGTTCCTCCGGTCATCTGCCAGTCTCGCTCTCGATATCCGCTTAGCGGACGTTGACATCCGCTTTCCGGCTGATTTAGTATGCTGCTCCGCAAGCTGTCAAGGAGGGACGTCATGGCTACACGCCAGAGCGAGACCTTCGTCAAGAGCTTCGCGCGGGGCCTCACGGTCATCGAGGTCCTCAGCCAGGGTCAGGGCCCGCAGAGCCTCGGTGAAATCGCCCGGGGGGCCGGCTTGTCGCGCACCGCCACCCGTCGTTTCCTGCTGACCCTGATCGAGCTCTCAATGGTGGACACCGATGGTAAGGACTTCTGGCTGACTCCTCGGGTCCTGGGAATCGGCTTGTCGTATCTGGCCACCCTCCCGTACTGGAATGGTGCACAGCTGGCGCTCGAAGAGCTCTGCGAACAGCAGGGTCAGTCGTGCGCCCTCTCGGTCCTGGACGACCAGTCCATCGTCTACCTGCTCCGTCAGCACGCCAAACGCATCTTGCCCATGAGCCCATCGCTGGGCAGTCGACTGCCCGCCCATGCCGTCTCCATGGGCCGAGTACTGCTCGCCGATCTG
>JAAETI010000233.1 GCA_024228555.1 bacterium
GATCGATCGCCAGCGCTCGCAATCCGTTCGACATCCACACGGGTCTGGAAGCGTCGGATCTCACCCAGGACGAGATCGACCTCCTGCGGCCCGGCGTGTACCGGAGAATGGCCGAGATGGCCGAGCACACCGGGCATCACAAGGTGCATGACGCCTACACACTGAACCTTGACGGAAAGCCATTGTTCCCAGCGGATGCGACCCTCGGCGCCGTGTACCTGGTGCGCAACCCCCTCGATGTTGCCCCGTCCTATGCTCACCATTCGGCACGCGACATCGCCTGGGCTACGGCGGCCCTCGGCGGTCCGACCCACAACATGTCGGACAAGCCCAAACGCCTCCACCCGCAGTTCCGCCAGATCCTGGGCACATGGTCGGACCACGTCCGCTCATGGCTCGACGAGCCACCGTTCCCCGTCGAGGTGGTGCGCTACGAGGACATGCACCTCGACGCAGAGGCGACCTTCACCCGGGCGACCCGGGCGTGTGGCCTCGACCATTCGGCGGAGCAGATCCGCGAGGCGATTGCCAGATCGTCGTTCGACGAAGTGAAGGGCCAGGAGCAGGAGAAGGGCTTCGGCGAGAAGATGCCCGGGTCGGAGTCATTCTTCCGAAAGGGCAGAATCGGTTCCTGGCGCGAGTCGCTGACCGAAGAGCAGGCCGACCGTCTCGTCACCGACCACGCCGAGATGATGGGGCGCCTCGGGTACCTGGATGGTGGCGCGCCGGTGTTCTGAGCGCGGTATTCGCCCTGGTCAACAGAATCAGCCGGGTGAGGATCGAACGCGAATCCGTCTGGCTCGCCCTCGACGATCGAGACCTCACAGATGTCTCCAACGTGGTCGTCATCGAGCTCAGGCGCGAGCACTCCACCGGCGAGTGTTTCAGGGGCAGGTAGCTCGGTGGTCTCCTACGGACCGGTCTCATCCACGACTGTGGATATCCGGGTGAGTTCCGAGATGAGGGTTTGGAACTCCGTACGACCGAACGATTCAATGAGCCTCTTGGAGAATGCAGACTGATCGGGTTTGATGCGTTCGATGGCGTGGCAGATAGGGGTTGTCGCAGAACAGCTCCGAGCACTTGCCACCACGCCACCGTGATCCCGGCAGGGCGAGCGAGCTTCTCACCGGCGGCCAACATCTGTCCGTTGAGCTTGAAGATCACCAGGGTGAATTCGCCTCCGAGCTCTGACTCATCGGGCATGTGACGCGCCCTCCATCAGTCCGAAGAACCCTGCCGCATCCTTCTTGCCGTACATCAGGTACCAATTGTCGGTCGTGGAGGCCAAGTTGGCGCCCGTGAGCCAGCTGTCCGCCCCGGCACTGTGAGCATGGCGCTCTCGGTGGGATCGAGCGCGTCGATCGTGATGTCCGGTGTGAGGGTGATCCCGCCCTTGGTGGTGATCGGATTGTCCGATTCCGCCACGGCCACGATGCCTCCCAGTCGGCCCAGGTGTCGTAGACAGCAACGTGGATGGTTTCCTGCGACAGTTCCTTCAGGAGCGTGGATTCCTCATTGGCTGAGCGCAGCTCGCGCCGCGGCGGTGATCGCATCGAGGTGCCGCACGAGTTGGGCAGCGGTATCTTGTCCCAGCGATTCGACGATCTCGTTGACCACGGTCGAGTCCTTGGCTGTGAGCACTTCGTCGGCGAGCCGCTCGCCGGCGGGGGTCAGGTGAATCGTGACGCTGCGCCCGTCGGCCGGATTCGGCCGGCGCTCGATGAGATCCCGTCGCTCGAGCGTGTTGAGCCGCCCCGTGACGCCTGCGCCGGTCAGTCCAAGCCACGCGGCCACGTCACCCGGGACCACGACCCGGTCCGCAATGCGGACGACGGTCAACAGATCGGCCTCGCCGGTGCTGAGTCCAAGCGCCGCCATGTCTGCGGCCAGCAAGTCGTCCAGCAGTCGGTGAGCTTCGGTCACCGCACGCTTCAAGTCGGCGCCCGGCTCGAGGGTTGAGTACCGGGGAACCGCCCCTGTCTTGTCCACACCTCTCACCTTATACCCATCTGTGTTGTATTTAGTTAGCTAACGAACTAGAGTTCCCGCTTGTGAAGAACCCGATGGACGAGACAGCCAATTTCGAACCCGACCGGACCCTCTACCCGTTCAGGTCGCACCGGTTCGCAAGCTCAGTCGGCGAAGTGCACTACCTCGACGAGGGCGAGGGACAGCCCTTGCTGATGATGCACGGCAACCCCGAGTGGACGTTCATGTACCGCAAGCTCGTGCCGCCGTTCGCCGAGCACTTTCGGGTCATCACTGCGGACTACCCCGGTTTCGGCCTGTCTGATGATCCGAGCGACGGCGACTACTCCCCCGGTGCGCACTCCCGAGCGGTTGGTGAGCTCGTCGATCACCTCGGCCTCGAC
>JAAETI010000234.1 GCA_024228555.1 bacterium
CATCGATAATCGAGGAACTCCTCGACGGGTCATCTAACGCCAGTCAGCCAGACGAGGGCCCTTGACAATCGTCAGATAGAAGACCACCGGACTATACGAAGAAGGTCACGGTGAGTGTTCGCCCTGGCGCACACATTCGTGCCGGTATGGGCGGTTACGAGAACCGATCGTTCTTGCTCGATATTCGACGATCTGCGTGGTTGTCGCCACGGCCGGACATTGTGGTGTATTCGACGTGTGGATCACAGCTGTCGCGGGATGACCAGTCGTTTGACTATACGTCGACTTACGACATATAGTCAACGGTATGGTGAGGTACACGAACCAGAGTTTCTTTGTGATGGCTGCACTTGCGCGGGACCCGCTCCACGGATATGGCATCGCCCGCGAGGTAGAGAACCTGTCGAATGGAGCTATGCGTCTCGGGACGGGCACCCTGTACGGCGTACTGGACCGGCTCACTGCTTCCGAGTTGATCGAGCATGATAGGGATGAGACGGTGGACGGGAGGCTTCGCCGCTACTACCGGCTGACCTCCGAAGGTTTGCACCTGCTTGGAGAACTAGCACAGGATCGTCGCACGAGCGCAGAGGTCACTCTGAATCGACTCCAACTGAGACGTGGCGGAGTCCTGGGAGCCGATCCCGTGTGACGCCACTTGAGGACCGATACCGACGCCTCCTGGCCGTGTATCCGGCCGCCTATCGTGGCGAACGGGCCGACGAAATGGTGGCCACGCTTATGGAACGGTCAACGGGGCAACAGCGGGAGTGGCCCACATTCGGCGAGACAGCAGACCTATGCCGAGGTGCAGCTTGGGTCAGGGTGAGGGCGAACACGATCGATCCCTGGGGCGACGTGCTCAAGGGCGTGTGGTGGGGTGCGGCTCTGTGGCTTGTCTTTGTGACCCTCCTCTCGAGCATGCATGTGCCGTGGAGTTTGGCGATCTTGCTGACGGTGGTTCTTGCGCTTGCCGGTCGTAGGCTCCCAGCCTTGATTGTCGCTCTCCTGGTCTCGGCCCCGTTTGCTGGAACACTCCCCTTCGGGTTCGACGGGTACGGGACGTTCAAGTTCATTGTTCCGCTGCTCGTTGTTGCCGCCATTGCGCCCCGAACCGCTGGCTTTGCACGGCTAGCCGCCTACGTGGCGATCGGAGTTGCGGGGCTTGCATTCATTCTGGACCTAGTGCCGGGCCGGTACGACATATCGAGATTCGGCGTCACAGCGATAGCTGGTCTTTTCGTCGTATGGTTCCTTGTCGCCGGCATCCTCACCGGTCGCGTCCTCGGCCCGATAGTCGCGGCAGCCCTCATCGCGGCAGGCAACGCCGCTGTTGCCGTCATCTACCACGGTGGCGACCTCTACGTGTGGGCGACCGTCGCCGTTGTCGGTGCCGTGCTGGCACGATTGGCCCGAAAACGCAGCACGTTGCCGGATCAACGGCCCCCGATCCGGTCGAGCCACACCTAGCGGTGGTGTTCGGACCCTGAGGGACCGTCCATCTGCGCCAAGGTTGTTTCTAGGGCTGGTTGGGTTTGTTGATGATTCGGTTGGCTAGCTGCAGCCTAGGTGTATTGATTCGGGAGGTTGTTGACGGTTGTGATTAGTTGAGCCTCCCTGGTTGTGTGGTGTTTACACGCATCACGACAGCCAGAGGAGGCTCCTTGTGCACGCTAATGCTCCTTTGACCCCGACGGGTCGCCTAATCCTGTGTGAACGAATCGGTAATGGCCGCCCGATTGCTCATGTCGCAGCTGAGATGGGGATCTCTCGTCAGGTCGCCTCGAAGTGGTGGAACCGGTATCTGGCTGAGGGTGAGGCCGGCCTGGTCGATCGCAGATCGGTCCCTCGTTCGTGTCCGAATCGGGTTGCGCAGCGCACTGAGCGGCGCATCATTGGGCTGCGGATAAACCGTCGTTGGGGTCCAGCAATGATTGCTGGTCATCTCCGGTTGGTGCCCTCGACGGTGTGGCGAGTCCTGAAACGCTACAAGATCTCCAGGTTGCGTGACCTGGACCCACCGTCGGGACGGATCATCCGCCGCTACGAAAAGGAAGTGGCCGGCGAGCTGGTCCATGTCGATATCAAGAAGTTCGGGAAGATACCTGACGGGGGAGGCTGGCGAGCCTGGGGCCGCGGTGTCTCTCGACCCAATAACGGCAAGGTCGGATACACCTACCTGCATTCAGCCGTTGATGACTACTCCCGTGTCGCCTACGGCGAATTCCTCCCCGACGAGAAGGGCGTTACGTGTCTCGAGTTCATCGCTAGAGCCCGCCAATGGTTCGCCGACCAGGGTGTGATGATCCAAGCCATCATGACCGACAACGGACCCGGATACGGCTCTGACATCTTCTATGACACCATCGAATCGTTCGATATCAACCAGATCTTCACCCCGCCGCATCACCCCCAAGTCAACGGGAAAGTCGAACGCTACCAACGCACCCTGACCACCGAATGGGCATACACCACAACCTGGACCACGAACCAACAACGAGCCGACGATCACCCCAACTGGCTCCACCTATACAATCACCACCGACATCACACCGCTATCGGCGGCCCACCCATCACCCGCGTCAACAACCCTACGAATCAATACAACTAGGCCGGGCCGTCCACCTACTCCTACGTTCGCTGAACCGCCGGCACCGTCTCGAACACCGTTTTGAGCAACTGCTCGGTGTGCTCAAGTCGTTTGTGATTACCGCATCGCCCGGCG
>JAAETI010000235.1 GCA_024228555.1 bacterium
CCGGCGCTGCAAGGGGGCGGAGAGAAGTTGGCCGATCTTGACGAGAGCTCCCATCGCCAGCTCGCCAATTCCGGTGATCGGTTGATTGGCTGCGGTGCGCAGGCCTATCGCTATCGCGACTGCTTCGTCGTCGCTGAGGAGGAGAGGTGGGAGTTTGGTGCCAGTGCCGAGCTGGTAACCGCCATCGACGCCCCGATCGGCATGAACGGGGTAGCCGAGCATCCGAAGCCGGTCGACGTCTCGCCTCAGTGTTCTCGGACTGACCTCGAGCCGGTCGGCCAACTCTTGGCCGCTCCAACGGTGGCGCCTTTGAAGTAGCGTTAGGAGTTCGAGCATGCGCTCGCCTGTATTCGGCATGCACAAAGATTACTGCTAATTACGGACAGAAACTGACCGGAATAGTGGATAAGGTACTCACATGGCCGATTCAATCAACACAGGAAGCGACATGAACACCCATCGACGGTGCCCAGGCTCCGTTCAAGTCAATAGAGAGAGGAAGAGCCGATGAGAAACGTCAAGCTAGAGAGGACGTTGGCTGTGGCTCGGTCCAGCGTGTGGGCCGTGTTGGCCGATTACCCCAACATTGCCGACTGGCACGACGGCGTCAAGAAGAGCTACGCCATCGGCGACGCAACTGAGGGCGTCGGAGCCCAGCGACAAACCGAACTCGCTCCCGACGGAAAGATGAAGATGAGAGAGACCGTCACCGAGTGGGTGCCCGGAGAGAGGATGGTGGTCGCCATAGACGAGACGGTAAAGATGCCAGTCAAGCATGCCACAATGACATTCACCCTTTCCGGCGGCGACGAAACCATGCTGTTCACGATGAACTACGAGTACGAACCCAAGAGCGCGGTGTGGTCCCTATTGGGGCCAATCCTCGACCGACAGTTCGGCAAGGGCTTCAACGGGTTCATCGACATCTTGGAACGGGTGGCTCGGGCTCAGACCGCCACCTGACGAGGACAGCCACCCCTGCCGATATCCTCACGTATCGGGCGGGCAGAGCCGCACCCGCTCATCAGCGATGCTGCCGCCATCTTCCCGACATATCCTTCCAGATAGCGGTGCGGTCTAGGTGAGGGATACGGTCGGGATTGTGCTGGTTATGGGCGGCCTATCGCAGCTGCGCTTGCGGTCCTTGGCTAATGCGATCGAGATCGAGGGTCCACTCGCCGTCGAGTTTCGCCGTATATAGCCACGTGGCATCGAGGTCTCGACACAGGTCCAACCACTCAACTGATGCGCCGTCGGGTGCCATCGGGAGAAAGACATCGCCCCTGTCGCCCGCCATTGATCGATAGAACGACACCATCTCGGACGCATGCTGCTCAGGTGATGTGTCATCGCTTGGCAGAACACCATCGCCGGGGAAGTGGGTCATGATTCCGTCCCAGACCGCTCCCCGACGCACCGCCGGCTTGCGTGGCCAAAGGCCTCCGATCACGATCGGGATGCGTGGACGTTGCACCGGTGTAGGGAGTAGCACGACGTTGTCGAGCTGGAAGTGGTCACCAACGAAGCTCACCGATTCTCCAGACCACAGTCCAGCGACAACTACGAGAGCCTCATCGCATCTTGTCGCGGCCCACTTCATCGACCATGGCAAACCGAATTGCTCATAGTCGGGCCGTCGCCCCAGCCCAACACCGAGCATCACTCGACCCTCGGAGAGGCGATCAAGCGTTGCCAGATCACGGGCCAGCTGCCATGGTTGGCGACGAGCCACAGGTGTGACCCAAGTCCCGAGCCGTATCCGTCTCGTCCGAGATGCGATCGCGGACAGTGTTATCCACGGATCGGGCATGTCCCAATGATTCGAAACAGATGATGAGGCACCTAGGTCGGCAGGTGGAGGAAATATCAGATGATCCGCCAAGAAGACGCCATCCCATCCAGCTTCCTCGGCTGCGACCGCCGCATCAACAAGCTTCGCAACCTCTGCACCGGCCTCCCAATTCGGAAGTACCAAGCCATACCGGACTGAATCCTTGTCGTCTGCCATACGCACGAGAGGCTACCGCCCTGATCGAAGGCGCGCATCAAGGCACTCCGGAGTAGGGAAGGTGTGTTCCCCACCTCGGCGCCGCTGACCTTCCCGCCCAGATCACCAAATC
>JAAETI010000236.1 GCA_024228555.1 bacterium
AGCAACAGCGACCCGAGCGACGACGCTCGCACCTACTACGAGTCCCTCGATATGAGTTCCCCCATGTCCGCGGCGGAGGCATTCGTCGAGGCATTCGATGCCGACGACTACATGGCGGTCTGGATGTTGTTGGACTACTTCGCCCAACGGGAGATCTGGACAAACATCAACCTGCTTCAGTATGGCCAGGTCATCCGGTCCACCAACTTGCCCGACCGCAATGCACTCGGAGACGAGATGTCGGCAACCATCGGCGAAACGACTGATCGATGGTATGTCTTCGACCGCATCATGCAACTGGCGGACGCCAACGATGCGCTGCTTATCGACGTCAGTCCGTTATCGCTCACCGCGGGTGAGACCACCGGGGACACGGCCGACGTGGTCGCCGAGCTCGAGGGCATCGAAGGCGAAGTGATCATCCGGCTGTCCAAGAGCCCAAAGGGTAATTGGCGGGTGCGGCAGGTGATCGTCCCCGGCGGAGACGAAACGCAGATCCCGTGGTCGGTTCCGACCGACGGATAGCCCGCAAACGGAGGAAACCGGGGTGGGCTCGCGTTGCCCTGACGACAGGGTCGACGGAGTGACACCAACTTACAGCGAGCCCTTCAGAAGTCCCACAGGGGACGACCGTTCTATACTTGCCGCCGTGTATTGGCTGCTCATCGGTGCTGTCGTCCTTATTGTCGGCGCCCTTGCGCGAAGCTTCATCAAGCCCGAGCCCCTCAGGACAGCAGGGGCGTCGCTCGGCCTTGCTTACCGACCACCGTCACCCGGTCGGCAGGCGCTGCTTCAAGGCAATCTCAACGGGCTGAAGATCAGGATCGCGCTTCTCGACACCGAACCGCAAGAGATCAAGTATTGCGTCCACCTATACCCCCATCTCGACCTCGATCTTCGGCTAGCGCGCTTGGAGAATCTCGAAGGTCTGTCGGAAGTTGCTCCATCAGCCCGAGAACACCCGCTCGGCGATGAAGCCTTCGACGCCCGGTTTCTCGTCAACACATCTCGGCCGGATGCGTTCTCGCGGATGATGACGCCCAACCTGAAGGATCGGCTGCTCCGTGTGTTTGACGTGTGTCCCGGCCTGGTCATAGAAGATCACCAGATGACCGTCATCACCGACGCGGAAGACCTAGCCCCCACGACCGTCGTCGATACGCTCGACGCTCTTGTCATCGTGGCGGTTCTGCTCCGAGTCAACCGGCCCTAGGCACAAACCGGCCGAGGCCTCCCGGTTCTGGATGGCGGGGTACTCTCACAGTGGGGTGTCTATACAATTGCAGAGGTCCGCCGACCTTGATTTGCTGCGGAGCCGCCCGCAAGCCGGGTACGGATCTGCTCAACCATTGGGCACAATCCGGGAGCGCCATCCAACGTGCTACAAGTTGTAGACAATCGCCTCTTTGGGAGGATCTGTCCCACGGCGAACCATTAGGGTGCGATTGCCCAGGGGTTCGTCGAGCTCGATTGTTATGACTGGTTCTTGACCGGACGTTGAAGGGCAGTCTATGGGGATAATCCCGTCGGGTACCCGCACCGCAATGCCTACCGTGACTGTCTCTTCATCGTACGTTACGGAGTATCCTTCGATATCTTCGGGCTGCACCTGTCTATTCACACAGCTAGCCCAGCCGACTAGTACGTCAAAGCTGGTCGTCGATGCATCGACGACTACCCCTCGCTTGATCCACCAGAGGGCGTCTTCGGTCCCGCCGCCTTCTCGGAAGAGTTCCTCGATGCGAATAGTGACTTCTCCGGTGGCGGGGTCGACGTCGACGGAGACGTCGACAATGAAACCCGGGTGCTCCGCCTGTGCCGCCGCCCTGGCCTCGGCCTCGATTTGGTCGAGTACTTCTCTTCCTCCTATTGCTTCGACAAGACGAGCACCGGTCAGTTTGGATACCGCGGCGAAGTCTTCTTCGGTTGGCTCGAAGATGTATATCTCGACTATGGCCTGACCGTCATTCTCCTCCGGTGGCAAGAACGCTGCGCCGACATATCGGGATCCCGCGGCGCTCCGGACACGCCCGAGTTGCTCGCTGATCTCTGCCTGCCAGCTGATGATCTCCTGGGCCCGTTCTGGGGTGACGCCGTGCTTGTTGGCGTAGCCTTGGACTGCGGGGCCGTCGATTCTGGCCATGTCGATCATGGGACCGTCAGGTGGTCCTGTGGCGCCTGTGTCTGTCTCCAGCGGCGTCAAGGTCGTGGTCGTTGTTGTCGTCGCGGTTGTTACCATCGGTACAGCAGGGTCGGACGCTTGGTTGGTGTTGCTGCGCAGTATGAGCAGCACCCCACCCACAAGAGCTATCCCGATAGCAAACGCAGCTGCACCGGCCAGGGCTGGCATCTCTACGAAGCGCCATCGGCGACCACTCGGAATCGCAGCCTTGGTGTCGAACTCGGTGAGGCGGTCACGTACCGGCACCTGTGCAGCCACAGTGTTCAAGGTGTGAGTGATTTGTTGGTCTAGGAAGTCGTGGTGTGTCATCGCAGTTGCTTTCGCAGGGTTTCCCGGCCTCGATGCAGAAGCGATTTCACCGTGCCGGGTCGGGTGTTCATCAGGTCAGCGATCTCGTCGATGGGTAGATCCATGTAGTAGCGCAACACAACGGCGGTACGCCGCTTAACGGGTAGCTGCTGGACGAGTTGCCATGTCTCATCAACTTCCTCAGGCAACGTGACTTGGGGCGGCTCGATTGGGGCGTTGCGTTGCACCTTGACCCTGCGCAGATGCGAGCGGCTGCGATTGACCACTGTCTTACGAACGTACGCTCTTGGGTTATCGATCGAGTCCCACCGGCTCCGTACAGCAACGAACGAGTCGTGAGTCACTTCTTCGGCCACATGGATCGAACCGGTAATCAGATAGGCAAGGCGGATCATGTCGGCACACGAAGCCCGGTAAAGGCTCTCGAAGCTGTCCGCCAAAGCAATGTCGTCTCCCATCGGTGTAAGTATCTCGCTTTTCATCTCACTAGACGCAATCCCCGCCTTTGGTCTCTACGTGGTAGACGTTTCAGACGAAGGATCGGTTGCACCTCAAAGGAACTGCGCCTTCGAAACCGTTCCGACGAGCCGCGGGCGGCCCGTCGAGACAGCACCAACCCGGTCAACGAAAGGCCGCCCGTGTCGGTTGCTCTTCGATGCCAGGCACAATCCTTTGAGAGTGGCCGCTAGAGGTACTCGGCGCTAGCGCGAACACGGTTTATGACATCAATCCATGCGGGCTGCTCAGCGCCGCGCCACACGTACCGGTTGAGGACGTTGTCGTGCACTCGCTCGAACTCCTCGCCGACTTGACCGACCTCGTAAGCCATGCAGCTCGCGTACCCGCCCTCCGGCCTCGCAGACGAAGTACCGAACCACCGCAAACTGGTCGCTTGAACAGCCTGGATCAGCCCCTCGCGTTTCTCATTGCTTGCGATGTACTCCTGGACAAAGGACTCACCCAGGAGCTTGTAGATGTCGTATAAGTGTTTGCCATCTCTGGTCCGAAGCGTCACGCCAATCGCATCCAGGAGGGTCTTTGACGTTGCAGCAACTGCCTCGAGCTTCTCAAAAAGGGTGCGTGCTGGATGCAGCAGATTCACCGGGAAGGGCTGAAGGTCGTTGTAGTCGGCTTCGAGACCTCTCGACTCAAGGATGCGCCTGGCAAGTGGAGCAACTTGTCTAGTGGTCTGCGGGTGCATACCGCCCTGGATTCCTGTGTCGAACCTGATTGACCGCATTTCTCGAATCGAAGAAGGCGCCACCTTCATGGCTGGGTAGGGGATCACATAGTCTCGGTAGTCCGAGCTGATGCTGCGAATCTGTGCTGCCGATCCCAGGGTGTCTTCGGCGATTGCCTGGATCTCGCTGAGAAGTTCGGGACGTTCCTCCACGACGAGCAGATCGATATCCTCCGAAAATCGGTCAATGAGTCGCCACCCCATCGACAGACTTGTGCCACCTTTGAACAGATACTTGTCATCCATCTCGAGCGCTACGGCACGCAACACCTCCGAGACCCAGAAGTCCTTTTCGACGACCCACGGTGGATACAACTCAGCATCGGAGATGGTGGAGACGAATTCCCCTAGTTGGGCGACGAACTCCCTGCCTGCCATACGTTCAGGCCGCGACCGGCAGCGGACGGGTAGCTGTCAAGGGACATCGGATCGCTTGTGCCTCCGCCGCATACCCAGCGTCGGTCAACAGCTGCCGAAGCCTCGCCCTCACGACTCCCGGCTCACTATCCGATGCGACAACCAACTTCGTGGTGCGAATCTCCTCGTTCTGCAGGAGTTGAGAGATCAAGACCACAGCGCACGCGTACGTCTCCTCCACGTTGTCCTCCCATGTTTCCAGGACCTCTAGGAGCGCGACCTCGTACTGGTTCAGCCGTGTCAGCAGCCTCTTCTCCCGGCCGGCCCGAGACACGAAGCGAATCATGCCGAAGCTGCTCGGAGCACGCGTCGGCACCGCAATCTCAATGACAGCAGGGACAAGACTTGACAAGCCAAGCACGTTGGCGGCAGCAGCGCTGGCATAGCCAACCCCCGCCGATCCAGCTACGGCTTCTGCGATCTGCATCACCGAGGGCTGAGCCATACCGAACTGCGTCTTCCTCCCGCGCCAATACAGTCCAGTTCGTATGTGAATCAGTTCGCCATCGCTAACCAGGCGCGAAATGGCCTTGCGCACCGCGGCGTAGTTGGACGAATCGGCGAAATCTGCGTTCCTGAAGAACCTGCCTCGTGCAGCCAACACCTCGGCCTTGATCTCTGTTGCAACCTTCATCAGGATGTCACACTTTCGTATCGCTCTTGTGACATCCTGCCAAGATTGATACCGGATGTCAATAGGTGCGTCAGGTGAGCCTCAACCCCTGAGTCAAGCGCTCTGGTAACTCCGTTGCAGCAAGCACAGAATGGCGACTCCTGCGCCCAATAGGAAGAACCCCGCCGGATGGCGGGGTTCTCTCACAGTGGAGGTGGGGGGAATCGAACCCCCGTCCTATGAAGCTTCAGCGCCGGCATCTCCGAGCGCAGCCAGCAGCGAGTTTTCGGACCAAGGGACTCTGCTGGCCAGTTTCCCAAGGCCCTAGTCAGTTAAGTCTTGACCCACCGGTCCTGTCTTCCCAGGTGGGAGCACCCTGCATTGCGTTGCCCGGGTCCGGTGAGGCAGGGACCCCCCGGGCGGACAGGCGCCTTATTTAGGCAGCCAGTGCCATATCGTTGTCGGCACGTATTTGTTTCCCGGCAATTTAACGAGGACTCCGGGGTTCCTCGGCTCGCTTCCGACACATCAACCTTCACAGTCGAAACCGTGTCACCCCCACGAATGGGTACGGATCGTTACTCCGCGCCTCCAGGTTACCGCAATGTCACCCGCGTGGACACCGATGAGGTCAACATGCGTTGCCCCCCGTCTCCGGCTACCGTGAGTGGTCAGTTGGTCCTGGTGCGCAAAGGGACCTCGGAAGGGACAGTGATATGCCAAGCGAGCGACGCGTCTATTACGCGGCGAGCCTGTTCAATGAGGGCGAACGAGAGTTCAACCGCCAGGTCGTCGAGATGATCCATGACCTTGGGTACTCGACATGGTTCCCCCAAGAAGACGTCGGGCTGCTCTCGAACTTCGTCGAGAACGATGGCATGACTCTGGAAGAGGCTCGCGATCACATCTTCAGGCTCAATATCCGAGAGGTGCAGGCTGCTGATCTCGTGGTCTTCTGCCTCGACGGACGGGTGCCCGATGAGGGCGCATGCATCGAGGCAGGCATCGCCTGGGGTATGAGCAAGCGAGTCATTGGCCTCAAGACCGACTTCCGCGACGGTGAGCCCGGCGGTAACAACATCATGATCGACGGCATCGTTACCGACGTGGCCGGCTCGATCGAGGAGCTCCGCGCCCTGCTCTCGGTGGACACGATGGTGGATCTCACCGGAAGCGACCCCGTGGTCACCGTCCGCCCCAGAGCGAAGCAAACCGTCGAGATCCAGACCGACGTGGTGCCCGAGTCAAGGAACTGATCGTCGCCGTCGCGACAATCTCGACTCGCCCTTACATTCAGACGCGGGCATACTTGCGTCATGGACGAGCTAACCGAGAGAATTGACGACGTCGAACCCGAAGCGGTGGAGGACCCCAAGCCACCGCGGGACCTGACCAAGACGCTGCTGGGCGTCATTGCTGTGATGCTGGCCGGAGTGCTCGGGCTGCAGATCGTTCAGTTCCTCCAATCCACCGACCTCACCAACGAAGTCGCAGCCCTCTCTGAAGACGTCACAGACCTCAAACCGCTCCGTCGCGACGTAGACCTCCTCGGTGACCAGCTGGCCGCCCTTGACGGCCAGATCGCTTCTGCTGTTGATGCGGCGGGCGCATCGCCGGCGGCAATACCCACCCAAGATACGAGTGGCGCCCTCCCCGCCTTCCAGGACAGCTCCAACGACCCGGCCGTGCTTGGCGCCATGACACTCTCCACCATTGAAGGCCCCGAGTACTACTCGGGAGCCGAGATCAGCCTCGCCCCCACCGACGGCAAGGCTCGCGTCTGGATGGTTTGGGCCCACTGGTGCCCGTACTGCCAAGCAGAACTGCCCGAACTCGATGTGTGGTACCCGGAGAACGCGGCACGGTTCCCCAACGTCGAACTGATCACAGTCACCTCTGCCATCGACGACTCCCGAGACAACCCTCTGGTTGAATACCTCGACACCGAGCAGTTCACCTTCCCGGTAATCGTTGACGAATCGGGTGCGACTTCACAGCTCTTTGGCACAACCGCATTCCCGTTCTGGGTAGTTACCGACGCCCAAGGCACAGTTGTATTGCGAGTCGCCGGGGCGCTTGACGTCGCCAGCGTCGACCAGATCTTTGCGCAACTGGAAACAATGGCTAGCGAGGCCTAGATCGCAATCGGAACGGGCTACCGAGCCCGCCGTTGCGCCCGATCCATCTCCCGCTTCTCCATGCGTTCGCGGATCTTCTGACGCTTATCGTAGGTGCGGCGGCCTTTTGCCAACCCCAGCTCGACCTTGGCTTTGCCGTTCTTGAAGTAAACCTGAAGCGGCACCAGGGTGAGACCCGCTTCGTTTACCTTGATGGTCAGCCGCTGAATCTCCCGCCGGTGCATCAGAAGCTTGCGGGGACGTTCCGGATCATGACCGCCGCCGGTAGCGAAGCCGTAGGGGGCGATGTGGGCTCTCTCCAGCCAGACCTCGCCGTCGCGGATATCTCCGTAAGCGTCCTTGAGCTCGATCTGAGCATCGCGCAGGCTCTTGACCTCAGAGCCCCGCAGCACGATGCCGCACTCGAAGGTGTCGATGATTTCGTAGTCATGGCGAGCGCGACGGTTTCTCGCGACAACCTTCTCCCCCGCCACTAGAGATAGTCCGCAGGGTTGACGGGAGATCCAAAGAGCCGGACTTCAAAGTGGAGATGCGGTCCGGTAGATAGACCCGTCGAGCCGACGTAGCCAATGATGTCACCGGCGCCAACCTGGGAGCCGTACGAGACATTGAAGCTCGACTGATGGGCATACAAGGTGGTCATACCCCCACCGTGGTCGATGATGACGGTGTTTCCGTAGCCTCCGTAGGTCGCGGCCAGGATCACGCGACCAGAGGCGCCCGCCTTGATCTCCTGGCCGTGGCCCGCTCTCATATCGACACCAGAGTGCATGCGGGAGTACCCGAGAATGGGATGCACGCGGAGCCCAAAGCCAGATGTGATGGCACCGGGCACAGGTCGTACGAGAATCCCAGGTGTCTCGCCCTCGGTGGAGGCTTCCTGTTCGATCAGCGTCTCGACACGAGCTTGCTCTGCTTCCAGTCCATCGAGCTCATCGCTGAACTCAGCGATGGCGTCATCGACAGCGTCTAGCTTTGCGGCGAGGCCTGCAAGTGCCACCGCAACTGCATCTGCCTGCTCGGTCTGCGATGCTGCAAGCTCGGCCAGGTCTGCTGCCACGACTTCGAGGTCATCAATCTGCTCGTTGACCTCCACCTCGTCAGCCTGAATCAGTACCTGTTGGCGTTCTTCCTGTGTCTGCAGCGACTCATACTCCAACATCGCTCGGTCATTGTCGGCTGCGAGGAAAGACAGATATTGGAGGCCGATATAGACATCTGTGACTGACTCCGCGGCAAACGTCACCCCTTCACGGCCATCGGTCGTACCGACATAGGCGGCGCGCACCCACTCGCGGGCTTCCTCCTGGGAGTCGTCGAGACGGATGCGGGTTTCGGCAAGAGCCTGATAGGACTCCTGAAGCTGAATGCGGAGATTGTCGAGCACGCCTTGCTTCTCGTCCATATGCTGCTGAGTTTCATCCATGTCCTGCTGGGTCTCCAACAGGGCCGCTTGCTTGATCTCAAGGTCGTCCCTTGTTCTAACGATGTCAGCGACAACAGCAGTTCGATTGGAGTTCGCAGACGAGATTTCGGCGTTGATCGAATCTATTCGGCGATTCACGTCGGCCAGATCGTCGTTCAGGTCATAGGCCCCGGCGACACCACTTGGCACCGCCAGCACCAACACGAGGCAGAAAAGAAGCAGGCGCCTCATGTCCGGACGTACTTGTGGACCGCCAGCGAAATCCCACTACCAACGATTCCGACTATCGCTCCAAACCCGACCAGGAGCAAGCCCCATTGGACAAGGAAACTGCTGTCGATGGTCAGATTGATGAACTCGGGGAGATCGGCAAGGCGATTGCGGGCGAGGTTATACAGAAAGACCCCAGTCGCGACGGCAAGCGCCGAGCCGAAAACACCTTCGACCACACCCTCGATGAGAAACGGCGTTCGTACAAACCAGTTGCTGGCCCCCACGAGGTGCATTATCTCGAGCTCCTCACGGCGCGCATATATAGCCATATGAATTGTATTTGCGATCAGAGCAATCGCTGCCACGCCAAGCGCAGACGCAAGCACCCAGAAGAACACCCGCAAGCCGTCCCGGATCGCGGCTATTTGCTGAACGGCTTCATCAGCCGAGATCACCTCCGAGACGCCAGGTGAGTTCGTGAGCCTCTGTTTGATCGTGTCGTAGTCGTTGAGGTCAACCGGTCGGACTCGCAACGAGGCAGGGATGATCGACGGGTCGTCTTCGATGATCTGCAACTGACGAGGATCATCGGCAAACAGCAGACGAGCTTCCTCGAGAGCTTCGGCTGGGGTGTAGTAGATGACCCGCTCCACCTCGTCCCATCCTTCAATCTCGTTCCGCAGTTCGTCAACCTCTCGATAGTCAACGCGCAAGAAACCGATGACACGCACATCTTCCTGCCAACGCTCGGTGTTGACCCTGGCAATCTCACCAAAGATGAGAGTTCCGAAAGTCAGGAACAGAGAGACAAAGACTGCAAGTACCGCACCGAGCACAACGAGACCGTTGCGGCGGATATTGTTGAAGGCTTCATTGAGCACATATGCGATCCGCATCAGGCATCACTCTCTGTGATCTTGGCTTCGTCCACTACTTCATCCGCGGCCTCTGCGGCTTCAGTGGAATCTTCAAGTGAAGCTTCGGGCGCCGGATCAGTCCCGGCCGTTGCCGTCGACTCGCTCTCAGCGAGCACAACATCCTCCTCGACAGGTACCACCGCGTCGGGTGTCGGCGCGACCGAGTCCTCATCGGGCGGCTCCGTGGCAACGTTCGACTGCACCCGGATCTCATAAGCACCGCTGCGCTGGTCGCGGATGACCCTTCCCCCTTCGAGTTGGACCACCCGACGGCGCATAGCGTCGACGATTGCATGGTCGTGGGTCGCCATAACTACGGTCGTGCCGGTTCTGTTGATTCGATCGAGGATCCGCATAATCCCAACGGATGTGGCCGGGTCGAGGTTCCCGGTCGGCTCATCGGCGAGCAGGATCAATGGTCTGTTGGCGAACGCCCGCGCAATCGAGACTCGCTGCTGTTCACCACCAGACAGCTGACGGGGCTGGCGATCGGCCTTGTTGGACAATCCGACCAACTTCAGAACCTGGGGCACCTGGTTGCGGACCACATGGCGGGAACGCCCGGTAACCTCGAGGGCGAACGAAACGTTCTCGTAGACTGTCTTATTCGGGAGCAGCTTGAAGTCCTGGAAGACAGTGCCGATGGAGCGTCGCAGGTGGGGTACCTTCCACGAAGGCAACGCCGATGCATGCTTACCGGCGACCCAAACCTCGCCGGTATCTGGGCGCTCCTCGCGCATCATCAGACGCAACAGTGTGGATTTGCCGGATCCCGAGGGACCTACGAGAAAGACGAATTCGCCCTTGGCGACTTCTAGGCCAACTTCTCTCAGGGCTACGACGCTGTTGTCGTAGACCTTGCTGACGTTATGGAGACGGATCATGTAACTCCCTTTGCGGACCGGAGCGCACCGACCCGCAAGAGTCTGTTTACTTCTCCCCTTTTCTCCGCCGCCGATGCGGAATGCTAACTGTGTTTAGGAGATACACCAAGGACATGGACGAGTGCCGCAAAGCGGCACTTTGGGAGCTTCCCCGAGGAAGCTCCATCTCAATCCGTACGTTCGGCCCGATCCGAGTCGCAGAACGAAGCCTCTTTCTGTCAAGGGG